>JAIFMA010000043.1 GCA_020048795.1 Rhodoferax sp. | reverse complement strand
CGCAGCCTGCAAGCCGGCATGAACGACCATCTGGTCAAGCCGATCAATCACGACACTTTTTTCAACGCCTTGCTGCGCTGGATCAAACCGCATGACAACCCTGACGAGGCCGCCGCCCCGCCGCCAGGGGCGGACGACACTGCGATGGCTCAAACCCTGCCGAGGCTTGATGGCATCGACACCGAGCGCGGCCTGTTCAACCACCTGGGCCGCCCAGCGCTGTACCGGCAGATTCTGGACGGCTTCAAGCGCGAATTCGGTGCCAGCCCAGACGACATCAGCCACGCCCTGGCACAGGGCGACTTTGCCCTGGCGCAGCGGCTGGCCCATTCGATCAAGTCAGCGGCCGCCACCATCGGTGCCAACGGACTGTCGGAATCGGCCAGGTTGCTGGAAGAGCACTTCGCACAGTCGCAGCGCGCCGAAGCAGAATTTGCGCCTTTTGTCGCTGCCTTGCGCCGGGTGCTGCAGTCGCTGGCTTCACTGCCCGATAATCAGCCTCTTTTTTGCGTCGGCGAGGATCCCCTGAAGACACTTGCTTCCCTCGATGTCCAGTTGGCCTTGCTCGACCGGCTGGAAAACCTGTTGCGGCATGACGACGCTGCGGCGGCACGGCTGTTGGGCGACATCAGCGCCAGCCTGGCTGACCCACGCCATCAGGACGACTTGCAACTGCTGCGTGATCTGGTGGACGATATCGAGTACCCGCGAGCCCTGGAGGTGCTGGCCCGGTTGCGCTCAAGCCTGGTCGGAAAACAGCCATGAACGCCGAATTCACCATCCTGATTGTGGATGACGAAAAGCAGAACCGCACCCTGCTGACCGAGCTGCTGCAAGACAGTTACAACATTGTGCTGGCCAAGAACGGCACCCAGGCCCTTGAAAAAACACAGTCACGGGCACCCGACCTGATTCTGCTGGATGTGCTGATGCCTGAAATGGACGGCCACGCCGTGATCCGCGCACTCAAGGCCAACGACAACACCCGGCACATCCCGGTGATCTTCATCTCGGCACTGAACTCGGCCGGCGACGAAGAACTTGGGCTGGAACTCGGCGCTGTTGACTACATTGCCAAGCCGTTTCACCCACCCATCGTGCGGGTCCGCATCCGTAACCACCTGCAGGCGGTGCACCAGCGGCTGCTGCTGGAGCAGTTGGCCATGATCGACAGCCTGACTGAAATCCCGAACCGGCGCCGTTTTGCCGAGGTGTACGAACGCGAGTGGCGGCGCTGCATGCGCAACAACACCCCGCTGTCGCTGATCGTGGTGGATGTCGATCATTTCAAACTCTACAACGATACCTATGGCCACGCCGCAGGTGATCTGTTGCTCAAGCGCGTGGCAGCCGCCATTCAGGGATCGCTGAAACGCCCGGCAGATTTTGTGGCGCGTTATGGGGGTGAAGAGTTTGTCGTCATCCTGCCCGAAATCGAAGCCGAAAACGGCAAGCAGATCGCCGAAAAAATCCGCTTTGAGGTCGAAGCCCAGAAAATTCCCTTCCCCGATTCTGCCGTTGCCGCCTGGCTGACCGTCAGCCTGGGCGGTGCCACCCACACACCGGTCCATGCCGAACTGGACGCAGCTCTTTTTGTCCAGGCCGACCACTGCCTGTACGCCGCCAAACATGGTGGGCGCAACCAGGTCATCTGGGCCACCTGAGTTGGCATGTGGGCCCTGCTCAAGACCTTCTCATGGCAGGAACTGCGCCAGCACCCGTGGCGCAACGCCGCCGCAGTGTTCGCTGTGACCCTGGGGGTGGCACTGGCGTTTTCGGTGCATTTGATCAATGCCTCGGCGCTGGACGAATTCGCCCAGGCGGCACGTTCAGCCGGTGGTCAAAGCGACCTGGAACTGCGCCCGCTACAGGGGCATCTTGACCAGGCCGTTTATCAGTGGGTCGCCCAAATGCCTGAGGTAGCGGTGGCTGGCCCGGTGCTGGAAGTCAGCAGTTATGTGCTGACCGCACAAGGCAAGCGCCCGCTGCGGGTGGTCGGCATTGACGCACTGGCTGTGTGGGGCACTTCGCCCGACTGGATGCCCATGGCACAGGCTGCGCAGCGCTGGGCGGTGTTTTCGCCGGGACAGGTTTTTTTGAATCCAGCGGCACGGCATCTGAGTGCCGGCGCGTCCACCCTGCAACTGCAACAAGGCATGCAGTGGACTGCGGTCGCCGTGGCCGGCAGCGTGCGCGCCAGCGGCAGCGCACTGGCGGTGATGGACATTGGCGCGGCGCAAGATTTGTTTGACAAGCCAGGCAAGCTCAGCCGGATTGACCTGCGGCTGCAACCCGGGGTTGATCGGCAGGCATTTGCACGGGCGTTGCAGGATTCGCCGCAATGGCCCGGCGATGTCAGGGTGGCATGGCCTGAGGACGGCGAATCACAGATCAGCAAGTTATCGCGCGCCTACCGTGTCAACCTGACGGTGCTGGCGCTGATCGCGCTATTTACCGGTGCCTTTCTGGTGTTTTCGGTGCTGTCGCTGAGCGTGGCCAAGCGGGCGCAGCAGTTTGCCTTGCTGGGCGTGCTGGGCCTGAGCGCCCAGGCACGGCTGAAGCTGGTGCTGTGGGAGTCGCTGGCACTCGGCCTGGCAGGCAGCCTGGCCGGGTTGGCGCTGGGCACAGCACTGGCCGCCTTGGCGCTACGCCTGCTGGGGGGCGACCTGGGTGGCGGCTTTTTTTCAGGTGCAGCGCCATCATTGCAGTTCAGCAGCCCGGCAGCACTGGTCTATGGCGTGCTGGGGCTGCTGGCGGCGCTGGCGGGTGGCTGGTGGCCGGCGCGGGCGGCCCAGCAAATGCCGCCGGCCCAGACGCTCAAGGGCCTGGGGGCCTTCGTCAGCCCTTCCCACAGCCACTGGATCAGTCTCATTTTGATAGCTGCTGGCGCTTTTCTGACAAGCGCCCCAGCCGTTTTTGGCATCCCACTGGCGGCTTATGTGTCGATCGGCCTGCTGCTGCTGGGCGGCATCACCGCGCTGCCGGGGCTGATTGGTTTGCTGTTGGGGCAACTGGCACCGCGCCTGAGCCGCCACACCCTGGCACTGCTGGCCGTGGAACGCGCACGCCGCCAGCGTGACACGGCGGCTGTGGCCGTCAGTGGGGTGGTCGCGTCGCTGAGTCTGGCGGTAGCCCTGACCGTGATGGTGGCGAGTTTTCGTGAATCAGTCACCCACTGGCTCGACCAGATGTTGCCAGCCGATCTGTATGCGCGCAGTGCCGGCAACCTGGCCGCCAGCGACACGGTGTTTTTCAGCCCTGAGTTTGTCGTGGCAGCGACCCGCTTGCCCGGTGTCAAAAAGCTGCAAGCCCAGCGCATGCTGCCACTGACGCTGCAAGCCAGCCAACCGGCGGTGGCACTGATAGCCCGCGATCTGAGCGACCCGGCGCGCAGTTTGCCGCTGCTGCAGCCGCCCTTGCCGGTACCGCCCGGCCAGATCGGCGTGTATGTGAGCGAGGCCGTGGTGGACTTGCACAGGGCAAGCGCAATCAGCTTCGTTTTTTGTAGCAGGCGTGTGGCGTGACTATGCCCGCCAAAGTGGCAGCATCGCGATCGACCGCGCGGCATTTGAAGCTTTGACCGGCGACCTGCGCAGCAACGATCTGGCGCTGTGGCTGGCCGACCCGACCGAGGCACCCGGTGTACAGCAAGCCTTGCTGGCGCTGGCCGGGCCCCACGGTGCCGCCGGTGCTGAGTCAGCCCAAGGGACCGGGGGTTTGCTGGAGTTTGGCACCGCCACCCAGATTCGGGCGATCTCGCTGAAAATCTTTGACCGCAGCTTTGCCGTCACCTATTGGTTACAGGCAGTGGCCATCGGTATTGGGCTGTTTGGCGTGGCGGCGAGTTTCAGCGCCCAAGTGCTGTCGCGCCGCAAGGAATTTGGCCTGCTGGCGCATTTGGGCCTGACGCGGCGGCAAATCCTGGGTGTGGTGGCCCTGGAGGGCACCGCCTGGACCACCCTGGGCGCGATGGCCGGGCTGGGCCTGGGGCTGGTGGTGTCAGTGGTACTGGTGAAAGTGGTCAACCCGCAGAGTTTTCACTGGACCATGGACCTGATGCTGCCCTGGGGACGTCTGCTGCTGCTGTGTTTGGCGGTGGTGCTGGCCGGCACCGTCACCGCCTGGCTGTCAGCCCGTGCCGCGGCAGGCAAAGATGCGGTGCTGGCGGTGAAAGAAGACTGGTAGTGCGCTGCCGATCACCCCAGACCGGTTGTAATAGCTGACAAACTGTGTTGGCAGGCATGATGATTGCTTTGCTTTATCAGGGTTCTTCAGGGGTCGCACTCAGTAGAAACCAGCCCCGTGGGGGCAATCGACTGACCGTAGAATCGTCTTTTAGTTTTTTATTAACCTGCCAGGGCAACCCCTGCACTATTGAGAGAAAGTCGCTTATGAAGAAAATCCTGCTGGCCGCTGCCATCACCGCCCTGTGCGCCACCGCTTTTGCCCAAGGCAAAGACCTGAAGGTCGCGATTGATCCCACTTATGAGCCCTTCACCTTCAAAACCGCTGACGGCAAGCCCACCGGCTTTGACGAACAAGCCTGGGACGGCATGATCCCCGGCCTGCTGGCCAAGAAATACGACGTGATCATCAGCTCGATGTCAATCACCGAAGAACGTCTGAAACAGGTTGACTTTACCGACAAGTACTACAACACCCCGAGCAAGATCGTGCTCAAAAAAGACATCAAGTTTGCCGGCATCGACTCGATCAAGGGCAAGAAAATTGGCGTTTTGAAGGCCAGCACGCAAGAGAAATATGCACTGGGTGAGCTCAAGACCAAGGGCGTCGACGTGGTGTCTTATGACGCACAAGACCAGGTTTACCTCGACATCAAGGCCGGCCGTCTGGACGGCACGGTGGCCGACACGCAAGAGGTGCTGGGTGGTTTCCTGAGCAAGCCGGGCGGCGAAGGCTACCAGTTTGTCGGTGATGATCTGTATATCCCGAAGTACTTTGGTGTCGGTGCCGGCATTGCCCTGCACAAGGGTCTGCCAGCACTCAAGGCCGAACTCAGCGCCGCCATCAAGGCGATTCGCGGCAATGGCAAGTACAAGGCCATCAACGACAAGTACTTCAAGTTTGACGTTTACGGCAAGTAATTCGTCCTGAGTTGAAACCCAGCGCCCAGCAGATGCCGACAGCACCCTGCCATTGAAGATTGACACAGGATCGGCATGCAGTCCTACTTTATGGTTATTTTGCAGGGCTCCCTGTTGACGGTTGGGGTGTCGCTGATGGCGCTGCTGGTTTCGGTTCTTTTTGGTCTGGCGGGTGCTGCCGCCAAACTCTCTGGCCGCCCTGTTTTGGTGGCTCTGGCCACGTTTTACACCACCATCATCCGAGGCATCCCTGATCTGGTGCTGATGTTGCTGGTGTTTTATGGCGGGACGATTGGCATCAACACGCTGCTTGAAAAACTTGGCAGCGAGGCCACCATCGACATCGAGCCGTTTGCCGCTGGTGTACTGACCATCGGTTTTATTTACGGTGCCTACATGACCGAGACCTTTCGTGGTGCCATTTTGAGCATCCCCAAAGGCCAGATGGAAGCCGCCTGGGCTTTTGGCATGGGCCGATTGCAGACTTTTTTGCGTATCACGCTGCCGCAGATGGTGCGCTATGCCCTGCCCGGCTTTACCAACAACTGGCTGGTGCTGATCAAGGCGACCGCGCTGGTCAGCCTGATTGGCCTGCAAGAGATGACCTATCTGGCCAAGCAGGCCAGTGCCGCCACCCGCTCGCCGTTTGCCTTCTTTTTATTCACCGGCGCATTGTTTCTGGTCTATACCTCGGTATCACTGTGGGTGCTGAAAAAAGTCAATGCACGCTACAGCCTGGGCACCAAGCGAGGTAGCTTGTAATGGAATGGGCCGTCATTTTTGAGCCCGCCAATCTGGCGCTGTTTGGCAATGGCATCCTGATCACCTTGTGGCTGCTGTTCGCGTCACTCGCCGTGGGGGGCGTGCTGGCGCTGGTATTTGCGTTGATTTTGACCGGGCCCTGGGCACCACTGCGCTGGATCGTCGGTGCCTACACCTTTGTGATTCGCGGCACCCCCCTGTTGATTCAGGTGTACCTGATTTATTACGGTCTGGGCCAGCTCGAGTGGATTCAGGCGCGCTGGAACGATGTCTGGCCCTGGACCTATTTTAAGGAACCCTTCTTTTGCGCGTTGCTGGCTTTCAGCCTGAACACGGCCGGCTACACCGCCGAGATGCTGGCCGGTGCCATCCGCGAAACCAGCGCCGGCGAGATCGAGGCCGCCCACGCTTACGGCATGAGCCGGGTGCAAACCATGCTGCGGGTGGTGTTGCCCAGCGCCATGCGCCGCACCCTGCCGGCCTACAGCAACGAAGTGGTCATGATGCTGCATAGCACCAGTCTGGCCAGCGCCGTGCCCAATATGCTCGACATCACGTCGGCCGCCAGCCGCATTTATGCCACTTATTACTTGCCGTTTGAGGCCTATCTGGCGGCAGCGGCCATTTACCTGACCGCCTCGTTTTGCCTGATCGGCTTCTTCCGTTTCAGCGAGGGGCGCTTGCTGGCCTACCTGGCGCCGCAGAAGCACTAAGGACATGGTCAAAAATAACTTTCCAGTTCTTCATTGGAACCGTCATACCCGCGAAGGCGGGTATCTGGTACACCCTGCGCAGGACGGGATTTCCGCCTTCGCCGGAATGACAACTGGGAAGTTGTTTTTCGCCACATTCTGATTGCTTCGCATTGACCCCCTCCGCAATGACACTTGGGTCATTTCCGCGCACCCAACCGCCAAGCCGGGATCAACTTCACCATGCCCAACGACCATCAGCCAAGCTCGGTGCCAGCACCGCCGACACCGAAAAAATTTCTGACCAATCAGGGGGACAACACCTTGAGCCATCGACTTGAAAAAATCCTGCCACAACCCCGTGATTTTGATTGCCTGGTGAGCTATTTTTTTATCAACGGGTTTTTCCGGCTTTATCCGGCACTCGCGCCGGTACAGCACATCCGCATTCTGATTGGCCTGAAAAACGAGCAGATGATTCATGGCCTGATTCAAATTACCAGTGATTCCGATCAAGACTCTCTGCCTTCCACGGCTGAAGTCAAAGCCACCTTTGCCGCCATGCTACGCAAAGAATTGGTAAATGCCTCAGATTCGGCCGCCATCGAGACCGGCATCCTGACCTTCATCGCCTGGATCCGCTCTGGCAAACTCCAGGTCAAGCTCTACCGCGAGCAAAACATCCACGCCAAAATTTATATTCTGACACCCCCGCAAGGCATTGCCGACGTGCATCATGGCTATGTCATTACCGGCTCCAGCAATTTGTCGCACAGCGGGCTGCAGGGCAATCTTGAGTTCAATGTGCTTTTGAACGAACCGGAAGACCATGACTATGCGCTGCATCGTTTTAACGAGTTATGGCAGGATGCCGTGGATATCAAGGAGATTCACGAAACCATCATCAACACGGTTGAAAAAGAATCCCCATTCGCGTTTTTTACGCCTTACGAGCTGTATCTGAAGTTTCTGGCCGAGTATTTCCGCGACTATCTCGGCGACCGCGCCAAACTCGGCAGCAGCCTGCTGCCTGCCAGCTTCA
>JAIFMA010000059.1 GCA_020048795.1 Rhodoferax sp. | reverse complement strand
GATGGCGTTTTTAGTCATGCGCAGGTAATCAAAAACCATCCGAGTGTTGCGATTGAGTTTGGCCATTTTTTCTGTGATGCTGGTTTTACCGTCAGACAAGACCATCAGTACGCTCACGGCAAAGCAGCGCAAGCGAGTCACAGCCCCGGCACTTGAGCCAGTGTGCCGCCTAGAATGACCGGCATGAGCGCAACCCTGGCCCGCAAAAACTTGCCCATTGGCATTCAGACCTTCTCGGAAATCCGCCAAGAGGGTCATTACTATGTGGACAAGACCGGTTTTTGCCTGCGACTCATCAGTGAGGGCAAGTATTACTTCCTGAGCCGCCCCCGGCGCTTTGGCAAAAGCCTGCTGCTTGACACGTTGGCTGAGCTGTTTGAGGGCAACCGCAAGCTGTTTGCCGGGCTGCATGCCGATGCGCATTGGGACTGGTCGATGTCTTACCCGGTGATTCGCATCAGCTTTGCCGATGGCGTGCTGCAGAGCCGCGCCGAGCTGGATCGGCGTATTCGTGACCTGCTGCGCCAGAACCGCCAGGCGCTGGGTTTGCCAGGCCCACCAGGGGTTCCCGAATCTGACGTGGCTGGCGACTTTGGCGAACTGCTCCGCCAGGCCCACGCCAAAGGCGGCCAGCGCGTGGTGGTGCTGGTGGATGAGTACGACAAGCCGATGCTTGACAACATCACCCTGCCCGAAGTGGCGCGCGAACTGCGCGATGGTCTGCGCAACCTGTACTCGGTGATCAAGGGGCAGGACGCCCACATCAAGTTCGCGACATCACCCTGAGTGCCGACTACTCGGCCATTTGTGGCTATACCGATGCCGATCTGGATGAGGTGTTTGCATCAGAACTGCCCGGGCTGGACCGCGAGCAGATTCGCCACTGGTACAACGGCTACAACTGGACCGGCGAGAGCGTCTATAACCCGTTTGATGTGTTGCTGCTGTTTCGCGACCGGATGTTCAAACCCTTCTGGTTCGAGACCGGCACCCCCACGTTTCTGGTGGACCTGCTGGCCCAGCGTCAGACCTTCACCCCGGACCTGCAGCGGCTGGTGGCGCTGGACAGCCTGCTGTCCAGCTTTGACGTGGATTTCATACCCACCGAGGCACTGATGTTCCAGGCCGGCTACCTCAGCATCGACCGCGTCGAGCATCGCTTTGGCGAGTACCGCTATGTGCTGCGCTACCCCAACCACGAGGTCTATCAAAGCCTCTCCAACAGCCTGCTGCACGCCTGGACCGGCCCGGCTGCGCAGACCAACCAGACCCAGCGCCAGAAAGCGCAACTCGGCGACTTGTTGCAAGCCAACAACTTTGCCGGGATGCAACAGCTTTTCACCGCCTTCTTCGCCAGCATTCCACACCAGTGGTTCACCAACAACCCCATTGCCCAGTACGAGGGCTATTACGCCAGCGTGTTCTACAGCTACTTTGCCGCGCTCGGCCTGGACATCACCTGCGAGGAAAGCAGCAACGCCGGGCGGCTCGACATGGCCGTGAAGTTCAACAGCCAGATTTACCTGGTTGAGTTCAAGGTGGTCGAGCTCACCCCGCAAGGCCGCGCGCTGCAGCAGATCATCACAGCAGGCTACGCCAACAAGTACCAAGCCAGCGGCCAGCCCATCCACCTGATTGGCGTGGAGTTCAGCACAGCCAGCCGCAGTGTGGTTGGGTTTGAGGTGCAGACGTTATCGAATCAATAGCTGCCAGCGCACACCCAGTAAGCGCTGCAGGCCAATTTATCCCTTAATCAACCCATCACCTTAGCCCCCGCCACGCGATGCATCATTGGTCTATTCTCCGTGCATCCTGGCTGGTTTGGCGCTGGCTCATTACCCTTTGGCTGGGCTGCCTGGCTGACAGGGCGTGGGTAGCAGAAACGCCAAATTCACCCACGCTGCTGCACGACCTGGTGGTGCTGCCTGACCCAGGTGGCACGTTCGACATCAACGCCGTGGCCGAGTCCGGCCCGGTGCGCTTCAAAGCCGTGCCATCGGACCGCTATTCCGGCAGCTTTACCCGCGGCGCCCACTGGTTTCGCTTCACGGCCGCCCGCAGCGGTGAAACCTGGCTTGAGCTACAGCCGCCGGTGCTTGACGACTTGCATCTGTACCAGCGCGACCCGCTCAATGGCAACGCCTGGCAACTATCGCAAATTGCATGGTGGCGGGTGGGCTAAATGGTGAAAAGTTTCAGACTCTTGCCGATCAAATCGCTGGCACACCAAGCTAAAGCAGGGCGACCTTGCGGTGCATGCTCGCGCCGCGCGCCGCCCATGCCAAACACCCGGAACACTTCACCGCGAAACAACTCGTGGCGTTCGGGCTGGTCGAGTTCCCAGGCAGTGAACGCTTGCGCGGTCATTGGGTGAATGGCTTGAGGTAATCCTACAGGCCAAATAATTGCACCGTTGTCGGACGGCCAGCTTCACTGGCATCCGGTGGGCAAGGGTAGGGTAATTCCTAGCCTGAATCGTCCTTTTTCCACAGGCAAATCAGCATTTCCCGATAGCGCAAGCGGGCCGCGGTTGGCAAAATGGCCCATGCCCATAAATTTGCTGATGGTTGATGACTCCGACCTGATACGCGCCAGCCTGCGGGCTCTGCTTGGCAGCGTGGACGGCATTGCGGCCATCCGCGAGGCCACCACGCTGACCGAGGCGCTCGACAGCGTTCGGCGTGATCCGCCAAACTTGCTGATTCTGGATCTGAACCTGCCCGACGGCCTGGGCATCGACATCATCGCTCAGCTCAAGCAAATTTCACCCACCCTGTGGCTGGCCGTGCTGACCCTCCAGGCCGACCCAATTTACCGCCAGCGCTGTCTGGCGCTGGGTGCCGACTGGTTTTTTGACAAAGCCACCGAAACCGATGCCCTGCTGGAGGCGGTGCGGCAGGTGGGACTTTCCTGACTTTTTACGACCAAAGGAGCAATCTACGATGCAACACCTGAAAATTTCCACCCGGCTGATCCTCATGGTCGGCCTTTTGTCGGTGTTGCTGGTGGCCATTGGCACCATCGGCTTGTGGGGCATCAGCAGATCCAACGACGATATCCGCGCCTTGCACGATGAGGCCATGGCATCGGCTTTGAAGGCTGACGAATTGATCGACACAGTGGTGCAAAACCGCTTGCAGGTGCTGCTGGCCTTTCAACATGCACCCGACAGCCCGCTGGCCTCGATCCACACTCATCCGACCACCGCACACACCGATGCAATCGCTGCCAATCGGGTTCAGGCCGACCGGATCTTCAAGGAAATGCAGGCGCTTGAGACCACGCCGCAAGAGCTGGCGATGCTCGAAACCACCATGAAAACCCGCCTGGCCTGGCGCGACAAACTCGATGCCGTGCTCAAGGCGATTGCGTCAGGCGACTTTAGCCCGGCCACCATGGCCTTTTTTCTGCAAGCCGGTCGTCAAGAAGGTGAGGCCGCTGTCAAGGCCTTGCGGGAGTACCGTGACCACCAGGTCAAGGTCGCCAATGACGGCTATGCGGCGGCACAAGCGCGTTACCAACTGGCCAAGCTCGGTTTTACCCTGTCGATTCTTCTCGGCCTGCTGATTGCCGGGGTGCTTGGGGTGACCACGGTCCTCACGCTGAACCGCCAGCTCGGCGGTGAACCCGGCCAGGCCGCAGCGGTGGCTACCCGCATCGGCGCGGGTGATTTGTGTGGTCACATCCCGCTGCGACCAGGCGACACCATCAGCCTGATGGCGCAGCTCAAGTTGATGCAAGACAAGCTCAGTCAAGTGGTCACCAGCGTGCGCCAGGGCTCTGAGGGTGTCGCCACCGCCAGCGCCGAGATTGCCCAGGGCAACCAGGACCTGAGCGCCCGCACCGAAAGCCAGGCCAGCGCACTGGAGCAGACGGCTGCATCGATGGAGCAGCTCAGTGCAACGGTCAAACAAAACGCCGACAACGCCGCCCAAGCCAACCAACTCGCCCTGGATGCCAGCAGCGTGGCCATCCAGGGCGGCGAGGTGGTGTCGCAAGTGGTGGTCACCATGAAAGGCATCAATGAAGCGTCGGGCAAAATTGCCGACATTATTCAAGTGATTGACGGCATTGCCTTTCAGACCAATATTCTGGCCTTGAACGCGGCCGTGGAGGCCGCCCGCGCCGGTGAGCAGGGGCGTGGTTTTGCCGTGGTGGCCAGTGAAGTACGTGCCTTGGCGAGCCGCAGCGCCGCAGCCGCCAAGGAAATCAAGACATTAATCAATGCCAGTGTCGAGCGGGTGGCACAAGGCACCAGCCAAGTCGATCAAGCTGGCACCACCATGCAGGAAGTGGTGGCATCCATCAAACGTGTCACCGACATCATGGGCCAGATCAGTGCCGCCAGTCATGCAGATGGACCAGGTAACCCAGCAAAACGCAGCGCTGGTGGAAGAAATGGCAGCAGCGGCCAGCAGTCTGATGTCGCAGGCCAACGAGCTGGTCGAGACGGTGGCAGTGTTCAAACTGACCGCCGCAGACGCAGCGCCGCACGGTACGGCACCTGTCGCCGTGCTGGCGAGCCGTTCGTCGGCCACCAAAAAACCGCCGTTCAAGGGCCTTGAAAAGCGCTTCGCCAATGGCCCCAAAGGGGCAGGTGTCACGGCCAGGACGATGGCCCGGGCACCGATGCGCAAGCCGGCTGCGGCTGCGATGGCTGAGGATTGGACCAGCTTTTGACCAGCAACACCGTTTAATCATTCAAGCCGGCCCTGAACCACTGCGGGCCTGATTCCATTTCTAAATCATTTGTGTCTAGGCGCGAAGCCGCAGGCAGTGCTGACGCACGACAAGGCGAAGCAACAACGACATGGATGATTTAGAAATGGAATGAGCCAACGGGCAAGCGCCGAAACTCATGTGCCAATATCCAGCACATGAAAACCACGTTGTGCACCAACAGGCCTGACATGCACAAGGGGAGGTGCGCCGCGCCAGCATGTTTCGGGGCGCGTGTCCGCCAGACACCGGCCCAGGGCCTTGAGCCAACGGGTGCTTCGTGGCCATTCCCACAGTTTGGCGTGCCACTGGGCAGGAATACCCTCCTCGCCAACCCGCGCCCCAACCAACGCACCAACGATGGCACCCTCGGTGTCGGTATCACCACCGCAGTGGACAACCGTTTCAAGCGCACCGGCATCGTCGCGGCTGTGGCCAAGCCAGACATGCAGCGCAACCGGTACGGTAGACCAATGATGTGGCACCATTGATCAGGCAGGGCCGCCAGCAGCGCTGCCCCGCTGCCAGCACCGGGTTTCGGTACCCGCATGTTTCATGTGGTGCTGTGCTCAAAACCCTTCAATGCGGGTGTGCCCGGCACCATTGGAGCCGCTGTTTTGCGACCAGGTGGCAGGATCAGAGTCGATCACCGTATAGCTCCCTGCGGGCAACTGCATATTGGGTATGGCGGTCCAGTAGGCGTGACCACTTGAGTCGCGCAGGGCAATACTGCCGGTATGCGGCTTGCCACGGCCATCGTTCCAGTGGTAGTTGACGATGCTGGTCAAAGTGGCTGGACGGTTCAGGTTAAAGGTGGTTGGACGCGTGGGCAGGTTATAGACCCCACTGACGTTGCCGTTGTCGTAAAGCACCCCGGATCTGGCGTTGGGCGCAGGCATAACCGGTTGCACCGGCTCAATGGCGGTGTAGGAACGTCCTTCATTGCTGAAGGGGGGTGGCACCACCGGGTGTGGTTGCGCTGGCGTGGCCACCGGCGTTTGCAGAATCCGCTCTAGCGACGCAATGTGGGCTTGCAGGGCGGCATCTGGCACCAGCACCAGACTCTGGCGGTATTTGCTTATGGCATCCGCGATGCGGTTCTGGCGTTGCAGTGCTTCACCTTCGGCGCGCAAGCGCCTGCGCCTGGCGCTCCAAGGTCTGGATGTGCTGCTCGAGATTTCGATCTGGCACCAGGGTCAGGCTTTCGCGGTACTTGGCAATGGCTTGTGGCAAACGGTTTTGCCGTTGCAAGGTCTCGCCCTCGGTGCGCAACTGCTGCGCGCGTGCTGCCTTTTGCTGCGTTTCCTGTAGCTGACGCTCCAGTGTCTGTATGTGCTGGGCCAGTGCTGGATCAGGCAACAGCTTGAGACTTTCGCGGTACTTGGTCAGCGCCTCCGGCAGCTTGTTTTGCGCCTGCAGGGCGGCACCTTCGTCGCGCAGGCGCTTGGCAGCAAGCTGTTGGTTTTGTTGCGCCTTGATGGCCTGCTCCAACTGTCCGACATAGGCCTGGCGTTCGGGACGGCCTGGCGCGCAGACCAGGTTTTCCTTGAACTTGGCCAGCGCCTCGGGCATTTTGCGTGCGTCATACAAGGCTTTGCCCTCGGTCCACTTGATTTCACAGGCAGCGGCCTGTTGCTGTGCTTGCACCTGTTTTTGCTGCACGCTGGCGGCCAGGGCGGCAAATCCGGCACGGCGTGCATCGGTCGGCGCAAAAGCGGCTTCGGTACACCGCGTGCCAGATTGGCTTTGGTGGCCTCCAGAAACTGAAGTGACTGGGTTTGTTGTTGCGCCAACTGCTGGGCTTGCTGTAGCTTTTGTCGTATTTCCGCATCACCAGGAAGCAACTTCAACGCTTGCTCAAGGCGCTTGACGGCTGTGGTCGGGTCTAGCGCCAGCAGCGCGTCGCTACCCAGCTTCTTCAGGCCCTGGCCAAACTGGTTCGTCACCGGCGCTGCCAGTTGCGGCTCAGCGTTGGCCACCGTCGTCAACAGGGCCAGTGCCTCGTCGATCTTGCCTTGATTCCATAACGTGCGTGCTTGTTCGAGTTTTTTGGCTGCTTCTTCTTTTTGTTTGCCTTTCTTGATGTCGGATTGCGACACGCTCACGTTCAGGCTGCCCTCGCCCGTGCCCAGTTCGGCACCGTCGCTGTTGCGCACAGACACCGTGAGTGCATAGCCGCCGGTCTTGGCGCAGGTGATGCCGGTCTCGCGTGAGGCCGGTGCGCTCAGGCTACAGCCTTCGGGTTTGACGCTCCATTGGTAACGCAACTCCTGCTTCAGGTCAGGTGTCACCGTCACGGCAAACTCGACCCGCTGGTCTTCGGCCACTTGCTGGCCGACCGACACCAGGCCAACACCTTCCTTCCAGATCATCGGCGCGGGTCCGGCAATCTTCGGTCCGGTCACAACAATGGACGGTTTCTTGGCTTGCAAGGTGAGCTTTTCAACGCCCAGTTCATCACCACCGTCTTTGGCTTTGGCATGTACGGTGACGGTCACCGGCTTGTCGGACTTGGGTTTGAAGGAGTAAGCGCGGCTGTTGGGCACATTGGGGACCGGGCCGGGGTTGTTGGCCTCGCCACTGATTTCCCACCAGAACGACAGCAGATCGTCGCTCATCTTGGGTTCTTCCTGCACCGTCAGCTTGATTTCCTGGCCGACCAGCGCGTCTTTGGGCTCAGCACTGAGCGTGAGTTTGGGTTTGACGATTTCCATCAAAATCTGCTCGGACTCGCCAATGGTCATTTTGCGGCCATCGACCTCTTTGAGTACCGAGACCCAGACCGGAGTGGTCCCTAGCTTGCCAAAGCTGGCGGTATTGCGCGATTGCGCTCCGCCTTTGGTTTCATAAGCCGGGTTTTTGGGGTCGCCAAAAATGGCATCCGGATTGCGCTCCCAGATGTAAGAGAAGCTGCCCGATGCTGCCTGCGCGCCCGACATCACCTCGGCTAAAAACTTGGCGCTGGACCCCACCGGCAGGCGGTTTTCCTTGGGGCTTTCTTTGGTCAACTTGACCTTGAGCGCGGTGCACTGGATGGTCAGGCTATCTGAGGCCGAATCGCCATCAGAGTCGGTCACTGTGACCGAGGCCTGACAAGCCTGGCAACTGCGTGAGTTCAGCACTTTGGCAGTGTTGTCCTTGGCATCCTGGGCGCAACCGCCCCAATTCCATTTAAAGCCGCCGCTACCTTCGCTGGCCTGCGCCGTCAGGGTCACGATGTCACCAAAGTCAGCCGGGTTTTTCGACGCATTGATCTTGACCGTGGGTGGCTTTTTGTACTTCTTGTTTTCTTCCTTGGCGATCTTGTTAGCCTTGTCAGCGTCAAATGTGCCCTTGCCGTAGGCACCCTCCCAGCAGCCTTTGGCACATTCGGCCGACGAGTTGAAAAAATGCCGGCTGGAACAACCCCAGGCACCAATGCCGCCAATACAGGGTCCAGAGCTCTTGCATTCGGGTTCGGTTTTTTGCTCAGGGTCGTACCACACACCAATGTGACCAGCCCAGTTGCAGGAACAGCGGCACAGGCAATTCAGGTAACTGTTTTTCTTGTCCTCTTCGCTGGGTGGTGGCGTGCAGCCCTGCTCCAGCGCTGGCTTGGATTTTTCGACGCATCCTTGCGGGCGGGTGGACACCACACTGCGGGTCTGCTTCTTGGTGGCCCGGCTGCATTCGCCCCACTCCGTGTAGTCGTAGCTGCAGGAAGGCGCTTGTTGGGTGCCTGCGTTGGCTGTGTTGCCTTTGTCGTCCCCTTTATTTTTGTTGCCGTCCTTGTCCTTGTCGTCTGATGCCGGGGTGGGCACCACATCCGCGCTGGCCTGCGCCAGCACCTTGCCGTACTGGCTGGTGTTGGGGTTGTACCAGTCAAGAAGCAGGGCGGTGACCTTGCCGGGGCCGTTCACTGTCATTGTCAGACTGCCAGAGCTGGCACTCTTTTTCACCAGACCGCCCTCGAGTTTCCAGTCCCAGACCACATCGGCGTGGGTTTCGCCCTTGACCAGCCGGACGTTGGCGTTGATGTCGGTGCCTGTCTTGGGCTGGGTGTTGGACAGGGTCAGGTTGACTTGCAGCGTGGCTTGCAGGCAGTCCGCCAGATCCCGGCCCACCTTGCCGTGTTGGACAGGGTCAGGTTGACTTGCAGCGTGGCTTGCAGGCAGTCCGCCAGATCCCGGCCCACCTTGCCACTGCGACCTTTGGCATTCTTGTAATCCAGACCGGCGGTGTATTGGCGTAGCTCGTAATCACGTGCGGCCGACTGGTACAGCGCCACTTCGTTCGATGCCAGCGCGTAGGGAACAGCCACAACAAAGCTCATGAACGCATCGGTCATGGCTTTTTGCTCCATCAGCAGCATGACCTGGGGTGCTGCCTGCAGGTTGCTGCCGATATTGCGCAAGACCTGAGCGCGCGACTCACGGTATCTGGTTTTGGCCGTTTCGTAGGCTGCCGACCAGCTGCTGCTGTTTTCGGCCAGGCCCTTGAAATACAGCGCCTGGAATTCGGTGAAGGCGTATTTGTAACGCAGCGGTGCCAGTGCGTCAAAGGC
>JAIFMA010000093.1 GCA_020048795.1 Rhodoferax sp. | reverse complement strand
ACCCTGCTGATGAGCGGGCTGGCCGCCGTGCTGACCTGGGCCATGTTGCGCCGCCAACTCTCACCGCTGCTGTCCGCCGCCGCCGAGGTGGCCGACCAACTGGCCAGCCAGCGACCCCCTCACCCGTTGGCAATCGCCCGGCCGGACGAAATTGGCGAGCTGATTGGTGGCTTCAACCGCTTGCTGATGACACTGGCGCAACGTGACGAAAGCCTGCGCATTGGCGCCGCTGCCTTTGAGTGCCAGTTGGGCATGATCATCACCGACGCTGACAAGGTCATCCTGCAGGTCAACCGGGCTTTTTGCGAGATCACCGGCTACGGATCAGAAGAAGCGGTGGGGCAGACACCCCGTCTGCTGAAGTCGGACCGTCACGATCCGGCCTTTTATGCAGCGATCTGGACCAGCGTGACACAAACCGGTGGCTGGCAGGGTGAAATCTGGAACCGGCGCAAGTCGGGTGCGGTGTACCATGTGGGCACGTTTGCCGACATCAGCGCTCGCAAGACCGCCGAAGAAACCATTCTGAGCCTGGCCTTTTACGATGTGCTGACCGGCCTGCCAAATCGCCGTTTGCTGATGGACCGGCTGGCGCAGGCAGTGACCGCAGCCATACGTCGTCAACGCACAGGAGCGCTGCTGTTTATCGATCTGGACGACTTCAAGACCCTCAACGACACCCTGGGCCACGACCAGGGCGATCTGCTACTGGCGCAGGTGGGGGCACGACTGAAGACCTGCGTGCGCGAGTGCGACACCGTGGCGCGCCTGGGTGGTGACGAATTTGTGCTGCTGGTCGAAAACCTGAGCGCCGACGCTGTCGATGCCGCCAAACAAGTCCAATCCGTGGGCGAGAAGGTATTGGCGGCGCTCAACCAGGTCTATCAGCTTGGCAGCCATGCCTGCCTCTGCACCCCCAGCATTGGGGCCACGCTGTTTGGCGACGACCAGTACGAAAACCTGCATGAGCCGCTCAGGCGGGCCGACCTGGCCATGTACCAGGCCAAGGCGGCCGGGCGCAACACGCTGCGCTTTTTTGACCCGCGATTGCAGGCGGATGCGGCGGCCCGGGCCATCCTGGCCACCGATTTGCGGGACGCACTGGCGCACGGCCAGCTACTGCTGCATTACCAACCCCAGATGAACATCGCTGGGCATCTGGCAGGGGCAGAAGCCCTGGTGCGCTGGCAGCATCCGCAGCGCGGCCTGATGTCGCCTGGCGAATTCATTGGTCTGGCCGAAGATACCGGCCTGATCCTGCCGCTGGGCGTATGGGTGCTGGAGGCCGCCTGTCTGCAACTGGCCCGCTGGGCACGGCACAGCGGCATGGCACAGATTGGCGTAGCGGTAAATATCAGTGCCATGCAGTTTCACCAAGCGGATTTTGTGGCCCAGGTGCTAGCCGTGCTGGCCGCCACGAACGCCAACCCGCAGCGGCTCAAACTGGAGTTGACCGAAAGCCTGATGATCACCAATGTGGAAGATGTCATTGCCAAGATGACCGAGCTCAAGCGCCACGGGGTCAGGTTTTCGCTGGACGACTTCGGCACCGGCTATTCGTCGTTGTGCTACCTGAAACGATTGCCGCTGGACCAGCTCAAGATTGACCAGTCGTTTGTGCGTGACCTGCTAAGCGACCCCAACGACGCCGCCATTGCCCGCACCATCGTGACGCTGGGCCACAGCCTCAACATGGAGGTGATTGCCGAAGGCGTGGAGAGCGCCGCGCAGCGTGATTTTCTGGCCGGTATTGGCTGCGATGCATTTCAGGGCTATTTCTTTGGCCGCCCGGGGCCGCAGCACCTGCTGTCAGAGGTGACCAATCCACAGCCCATCGCCACCAGGCAGTGCAGTGAACCTTCATAAAATTGTCATGAAATACATGCTTGGCGCTTATGTATATTGCGCTGAATGCTATGCTTTACGCAGCATTCAAGTGACTGGATCAGGCGCACGAAGCCGCCGGTTGGCGTGTAGCACCGCATCATTATTAAAAATACCGGCCCAGTGCTGACAAACCCGGTTGGTGGTGATGACTTCTCGGGTTCGTTCATCATTGGCTAAGGCTCCTCGCCTTCCCGATGCGGGCCAGTCAATAACGACTGGTCAAACCCGAAATCTCGCGGTTCCCGTGTGAGGAGCGTGCACACATGCCAGGTTCTTGCGCCATCGCCGAGTCAAATGTGCACTCGCGTTTATCGCGCACAGTCGTGTTGCCTGGTGCCACAGACACGGTGTCGGCACTCGGGGCATGTCCATTTCGCGGCTCAATGCAACTCAGTTCTGCGTGGCGCGGCGTTGCACGCAGACGACATAGCTTTCACCATCGGGTGGACGGCCAGCGCGCTGGCTTTCCCAAATCATTTTGCCCAGGCAGTCCATCACGTCGTGATGTGCCTCGTGCAGTGAGTCGCGCCGGTGCGTCAACAACTCCACGGCCTGGCGGATGCCACGGGGCTGGTCAATGCTGCACTGTTCGCTGATGGACAGGTGCATTGACAGGTGCAAAAAAGGGTTGCTGCTGCCGCCTTCAAGCCGGGCCATGCTGGCCAGCGCGCCGTCCAGATCAGCCAGATCGGCGTTGAATTCGGGGTGCTCGTCGATCCATAAAGACGCTATTGTTTCAATAGCTTCCAGCGCTTGTCCCGTTTGGGCTTTGGCATAGACAGAGCAAAAAAAACGGCGAACATCGGCTTGGGAAGGACTAAACATGATGGTGTAATTGTCGCGCCATGACACTATTTGCCACCTTCCCCCTGATCACCGACCCCTATTTTTATGCGATGGCTATTCCCGCCGTGCTGTTGATGGGCATCAGCAAGAGCGGTTTTGGTTCCGGCTTTGGTTCGCTGGCGGTGCCGATGATGGCGCTGGCCGTCACCGTGCCGCAGGCAGCCGCCATTCTGATGCCGCTGCTGTTTGTCATGGACAT
Organism: Rhodoferax sp.; assembly: GCA_020048795.1. GTDB lineage: Bacteria > Pseudomonadota > Gammaproteobacteria > Burkholderiales > Burkholderiaceae_C > Rhodoferax. The sequence goes on along the minus strand of JAIFMA010000093.1, from coordinate 11,197 downwards.
GCTGGGCATGGCGGCGTTTCGCAAAGACTTTGACCTGAAACTGCTGCGCTTTCTGATTCCGTGTGGTCTGGTCGGCATTGTGGTGGGTACCGTGCTGTTCAAAATGCTCAATGCGCACACGGTGGCTGGCATAGTGGGCGGTTTCACGCTGCTGTTTCTGGCGCAACGCCTGTTGTTTGCACCCAAGGCCGACAGCCCACCGCCGCCCCGCTGGCTGGGAGCCATTCTGACGGCGACTTCTGGCTTCACCAGCTTTATCGCTCATGCCGGTGGCCCACCCATCAATGCCTATGTGATCCCGATGCGTCTGTCGCCGGTGCACTTTACCGCCACCATGGCGTTTTTCTTTTTTGTCATCAACCTGGCCAAGTGGATTCCTTATGCCTGGCTAGGCCTGCTGGACTGGCGTAACTTGGCGACTTCTTTGGTGCTGCTGCCGGTGGCACCGCTGGGTGTCTGGGTTGGCGTGCGGCTGGCGCGGCGCATCAGCCAGGTGCTGTTTTACCGCTTTGTCTATGTCGGCATGTTTCTGACCGGGATCAAGCTGGTGTGGGATGCGCTGGTCTGAGTAGCTGACATGCTACACATTATGGAGCTGCTAGCGCTTGATGGATAAGGGCTAGATCACAAATAGGCTCTCATGCCTGGGGTCTCACGCGGTACCCGCAACACAGTGCATGGGCTGCCCGCAGGTTTAGCCTGCGGCTGACATAAGCGGCCAGATGCAAGTCGTCGGGTAGTACCCAGCCCCACTTTTCAACATCATGGATATCCCGCCGTGCCAGCACTTGATCCGGTTGGTCGGTACCTATCGCTATTACCTCACCCGATTGGGCCGCGCTGCTATCGCGGCGGCTTGCGCCATCACCTGCTTCAACATCTTCCCGGCACTGGCTAAAACCGCCTGAAGTCTTCGCAGAAAATGCAAAGACTGAACTTGTTATTCCATTTCTAAATCATTTGTGTCTAGGCGAGAAGCCGCAGGCAGTGCTGACGCTTGTCCCAATGCATCTTCAGACGCATTGGGAGGACAAGGCGAAGCAACAACGACACGGATGATTTAGAAATGGAATTAGAGACTAATTGAATGGCAGATTGAGCTGGAACATCAGGCCCGCAGTGCCCAGCAGGTCGATCTGGGCCGACCACCCGGGTTTGAATTCATAAGCCAGTGCGATGATGGCACCCGGAGAAAAACCCTTGTGATTTAGCGGCACCTTGTTTTCGTAGGGCTCGACGTAGCCGTAAAGCAATCCGGCTGTCCATTTGAAAGACAGTGATTTGACTCCCCAAATACCGTGGTAAATACCGCCCCAGGGGTAAATAAAGATGCTGGGTTGGCCAAACGAATTGCTGAACAGGGTCAATCCGTCAAGCTTGCCGCTGGTGTGTTCACGCTCCAGGCCGACCATATAAACGTTGCGATGCTCTTCGCTGGGCGAAAAATGCAGGGTATAAGGGCTGACTTGCCAATGTAGTTTGCTGTCTTGCTGGGCCCAGACGATGCCGGCCTGGTGGGCCACAATCAGGCCTACAACGATACGGACTAAATTATTCATAGCAAAAGGGTTGATTCTTGTCATGTTCGGGATGCGCAGTGTAACGGGTGTACTTTTCAGAACCCTAATGGTCCTGACCTTGCTACAGGTGGGGGGCTGCGCCTGGCTCGATGCCCAGCAACGCCAGATCATCTACCGCCCGACACCGGCCCTGGGCAGCGACTTGACGGGCTTGCGGGCGGGTGACGAACTGCTGTTTTTGGACCTGCCGCCGGTCGGTGCACCCCAGCAAATTTCGCTCTGGTGGTTGCCACATCCGAACCCGGACGCGCCAACGCTGCTTTACCTGCATGGCACTTTTCGCAACTTGCAGGGCAACCGGCACAAGATTGATGCCCTGCGCGAGGCCGGCTTTGCCGTGCTGGCGGTCGATTACCGCGGTTGGGGCCAAAGCACGGTCATCACACCGTCAGAGCAGAGCATTGTGCAGGACGCGCAACGGGCCTGGTCTGAACTGGTGCGCCGCGAACCGCGCGCCGGCCAGCGGGTGATTTATGGACATTCCATGGGCAGCGGCGCTGCCGTGGCCCTGGCCAGCAGCTTGTCGGCCCAATCAGACTATGGTGCACTGATTCTGGAATCTGCTTTCACCAGCTTTCCAGACATTGCACGCGCCGCCGGATTCTGGGCCGGTGTTCTGGCCAGATTCAACAACGAGCGTTTTGCCTCGCTTGACAAAATTGCTCGGGTGCAAGCCCCCTTGCTGATGATCCATGGAACACATGACCACACCGTCCCGATTGAACTCGGCAAACGCCTGTTTGAGGCGGCCAATGCACCCAAACAATGGCTAAGCATTGAAGGTGGTCAACACAGCGATCTCAATTTGATGGGCCGCGGCCCTTACCAGGCCACCCTTGCTGCGTTCAAGGCCACGTACCTGTCACAGCCCTAACGTGCTCAATGCCGTCTGGAGTTGCCGCGACGACTCAAAATGAATACCTTGCCAGCCCAATGCCTTGGCCTGCTCAACATTGCCTTTCAAATCATCCACAAACACGGTGTTGGCGGGCTCCAGGGCATAGCGGCTTTGCAGCAACTGGTAAATGGCCGGGTCTGGCTTGATGTATTTCACATCCCCCGAAAAGATACCACCATCAAAACACTGCAAAAACTGGTACCGCTGCTGCAGAACACGCGCATAGAGTACCGGCATGTTCGACAGATAGTACAGACCGCTGACACCATCACCGGTTTGGCGGCGCACGCTGAGTTGTTCCAGCACCGCCACGGTGTCGTGCATCGGAATCAGCCGCTCGCCAATGCCGTGTACCAGTTGCCGCATCGACTCCGGTGGCAAATCGAGCCGCTTTGCGGCCCGTTCGATCACCGCCTCGGGCTCAAGCACACCACGGTCAAACTCGTGCCAGTCGGGGTGACCAAACACCTGATGCGCGAGCTGCCTGGCGGCCTCAGGGGTGTTCGCCTGCTGCGGGAAAGTTTGTTGCATCAATTGCGCTGGCCGCCAGGTCAACAGCACGGCGCCCAAGTCAAACACAATGTTCATCAAGCCCCGCTTCAAACTCAGATCCCCCGGTTGGACACGCCCGAATGCGCCGCTGGCGGCGCATTCGGGTAGCACCCATGACAACGCAGCAAACTTCTGCCCGCAAGCAGGCGTAACCACCTCAGGCGTGTTGCCCGCGGCTGAACCGAGGAATCCAGGTTCAAGCGCGCAACCGGTCCAGCAGCCCGGCCGTGGAGCCGTCGAGTCCGTGGCCATCACCACTGAGCAAACGCGCCTCGACATCCTTGGCCAGCACCTTGCCCAGTTCCACGCCCCACTGGTCAAAACTGTTGATGCCCCACAAACTGCCACTGACAAACACGCGGTGTTCCTGCAAGGCGATCAACGCACCCAGACTGGCCGGTGTAAGTTCATCGAGCACCAGGAAGCTGCTGGGGCGGTTGCCGGGGAAGTGTTTGTGACCACCGGCATCCGTCTTGCCCTGCATCAGGGCCTGCGCTTGCGCCAACACGTTGGCCAGTAGCAGCGTGTGGTGGCCAGGCAGGCTGGCTCTGGGTTTTTTGACGGCGACAAACTCAACCGGCACCACGTCGGTGCCCTGGTGCAGCATCTGGTAATAAGCGTGCTGGCCGTTGGTGCCGGGTTCGCCCCACAACACCGGTGAGGTGTCAAAGGGCAGCGCCGCGCCGCTGGCATCCACCCGCTTGCCGTTGCTTTCCATCTCAAGCTGTTGCAAATAGGCCGGGTAGCGCTTGAGCGCACAGTGGTAGGGTGCCACGCTGCGGCTGGTAAAACCGTGGAAATTGCGGTACCAGACATCGAGCAGGCCCAGGCGAACCGGCAGGTTTTGCGCCAGAGGTGCGGTACGGAAATGCTCGTCCATCTCATGGGCACCGGCCAGAAACGCCCGAAAACCGGTCGCACCAATGGCGATCGCCAGCGGCAGGCCAATGGCCGACCAGACTGAATAACGTCCGCCAACCCAGTCCCAAAAGCCAAAGGTGGTGCTGATGCCAAAGGCATTGGCCGCCGCCACATTGGTGGACAGCGCCGCAAAATGGCGTGCAATGTCAGTGCCACCCTGCGCCTCAAACCAGGCCTTGGCCGAATTCGCATTGGTCATGGTCTCGATCGTTGTGAAGGTCTTGCTGGCAATCAGGAACAGCGTGTTCTGTACCTTGACTTTTTTCAGCACCGAGGCCAGCTCATGCCCATCCACATTCGACACAAAGTGGAAGCGTTTGCCAGGCATCACATAGCCATCGAGCGCCACCACGGCCATTTGTGGCCCAAGGTCAGAGCCACCAATGCCGATGTTCACCACATCGGTGATCTGATCATCGGCACGCACTTTTTCGGCGAATGCCAGCATCGCATCCAGCGTGGTGTGTACGGCAGCCAGTTCTGACGCTACTGATTGAATAGCTGGTCGCGCACTATGCATAAGGGCTAGAGGCGGATTTCTCAATAACCAGTGCATCACTGCACGGTTCTCGGTGTTGTTGATCTTGTCACCGGCAAACATCGCGTCGCGGTGCTGCTCCAGCCCGCATTGGCGCGCCAGTTCGAGCAGGGTTTGCTCGGTGGCCGCATCGATCAGGTTTTTTGACAAATCAGCAAACACATGGGGTGCTTGCTGGCTGAAAGTTGCAAAACGATTGGCATCTGCGGCAAAGGCAGTGCGCAAATCAAAGCTGCGCCCATCGGTGTCAAACTGGGTTTGCAGCGCAGTCCAGGCCGGGGTGTGATCACAACGGGTAAGTTTCATGGTTTTAGCTGTCCTGAGGTTTAAAAAAATGGATTCTTACATGGACGGGGGTGGCGAATGCCATCACGCAGCGAGCAAGAGCTGATCCAGCCGAACGGCATCAGTGCAAAAAGCACGTATGCCTTCGGCCAGTTTCTCGGTCGCCATGGCATCCTGATTGAGTGCAAATCGGAAACCGGCTTCGTCATAAGTCAGGTGAGTGATCGCCATCGTCTGTGCTTGCCGGTTGTCGAGCACACGCGTCAGCGGTGCCTGGGTGGCTGACAAGGTGGCCAGCAAATCCGGGCTGATGGTCAACAGATCACAGCCGGCCAGCGCGGTAATCTGGCCGACATTGCGAAAACTCGCCCCCATCACTTCGGTCGCGATACCGAATTTTTTGTAATAGTTGAAGATCTGGGTAACTGACCTGACACCGGGGTCATTGCCCTGGGTGTTGTCAGCCTCCACCCAGGCAGCACCGGCAGACTTCTTGTACCAGTCGTAGATACGTCCGACAAAAGGCGATATCAGTTGCACCCTGGCCTGCCCACACACCACGGCCTGGCAAAACGAGAACAACAAGGTCAGGTTGGTGTGAATGCCACGGCGCTCAAGTTCACCGGCTGCCTGAATGCCTTCCCAGGTGGCAGCCACCTTGATCAGCACCCGGTCGATATGAATGCCTTGCGCCTGGTACAGCTCAATCAGTCGCTCAGCCCGTGTGATGGTGGCATTGGCATCAAAACTCAGGCGCGCATCCACTTCGGTCGACACACGCCCCGGGATGATGGACAAAATTTCGCAGCCAAAACGCACCAGCAAGCGGTCCATGATCTCGTCGGGTGCCCGACCACGGTACTGGGCCACGGTCTGCGCCAGCAGTAACTGGTACTCCGGCTTTTGCACCGCCTTGAGAATCAGCGATGGGTTGGTAGTGGCATCGGTGGGTCGAAAAACGGCAATTTGCCGGAAGTCGCCGGTATCGGCGACGACGGTCGTGAATTGTTTGAGGGCATCAAGTTGATTCATGTCACCATTATCAGGCGACTGTTGCGCGATCCATCACGCTTAAGCAGCGGCCACGACAGAGACACCGTGATCAGCCAATGTCAGGCCCACATCAACGCCGAGCGACAGGACATCGGTCAGATCGGGCGAGACGACAAAAATCGGACCCAGGGTCGTCTCAAAGGTATATTCAAAAAAACTGCCAAGGTAGGCCAGTTTGAGCAGTTTGGCGGCCATCCCCGTGCCATCGCGGTGGATGTGCCAGGCCTCTGGACGCACCGCCACCTTAACGCGGCCTGCGGCAACCTTTTGGCGTGACAAAATTTGCAGCGGGCCCAACTGCACCAACCCATTGGTGTCAGCCACCCCCGGAAACAGCATCGCCTCGCCCATAAAACCGGCCACGAACTCGCTACCCGGACGTTCATACATGTCCTGCGGTGTGCCACGCTGGGCGATCAGGCCGTCGTCCATGACGATGATCTGGTCGCTGACCGCCAGTGCCTCACTCTGATCATGCGTGACATAGGCCACGGTCAAGTGCAGACGTTGCTGCAGGCTGCGGATTTCTTCGCGCATGTCGCGGCGCAGACGGGCATCCAGGTTGCTCAAAGGCTCATCAAACAGCAGCACACCGGGCTCCAGCACCAACGCCCGCGCCAATGCCACGCGTTGCTGCTGGCCACCGGACAACTCACTGGGCAAACGGTCGTCGTACCCAACCAGACCCACGTTGCCCAAGGTTTCAACGGCGCGCCGGGATGCCTCGCCTTTTTCAATGCCCGACATCTTCAGGCCGTATTGCACGTTTTCGATCACGTTCATGTGCGGAAACAGCGCATAACTCTGAAACATCATGCTGACATTACGGTCAGCCGGGCCCAGGGTGGTGACATCCTTGCCGTCCATGATGATCTGGCCGCCGGTGGGCGTTTCCAGCCCGGCGATCATGCGCAGCACGGTGGTCTTGCCGCAGCCGGACGGCCCCAGAATGGTGGTCAGCGAGCCTTTTTCGATGTCGAAATTAACCCCTTTGATCACCAGTGGCGCGCTCTTGTCAATGCCGTAACGCTTGGTGATATTTTTGAATTCAACGCCGTGGTTCATGGTGTTCTTTGCCTGATGGGTTCAATGGGCCGCGATGGCGTTCAATTTGATGCCAGCCTTGCGACGGCCAAGTTTGCGTTCACCCACCAGAAACTGGATCAGCGCAATGGCCAGCGACATCAAAATGATCAACACGGTGCAATACGCCAGCGCCACGCCATAGTCGCCATTGCCAACGCGCCCAATGATGTAGGTGGTGGCCAACTCATTTTCGGCGGTGACCAAAAAGATGACCGCGCTGACGGTGGTCATGGCGCGCACAAAGCTGTAAACCAGCGCCGCCACCAGCGCTGGCTTGAGCAGCGGCAACACCACATGGCGCAGCGTCTGAAAGGTCGAGGCCCGCAACATCAGCGATGCCTCATCGAGTGACTTGTCAAGCTGCTTGAAGGCCGCCGTGCCCGCCCGCACGCCCACTGGCAAATTGCGGAACATGAAGCACAGCACAATGATCAACCCGGTGCCCGTCAGCTCGACCGGCGGCACATTGAAGGCCAGGATATAACTCACTCCCAGCACGGTGCCGGGAATGGCAAAAGCCAGCAAGGCAATGAACTCAAACCAGCCCTGGCCGCGGAATTCGGTACGCGCCAGCAGATAGGCAATCAGCAAACCCACGGTGGCCGTCATGGGTGCTGACAAACCAGCCAGCTTGACCGTGGTGAACAGGGAGTTCCAGGCGGTGCCCGCCCAGACCAGGCCATATTGCCCCCATTCCAGCCCGAAGGCGGTTTTGAAGTGTGCCATCGTCAAGGTGTAATCCCGGCCCCAGGTCTGCACAAAACCGCCCGCAAAGGCAAACAGATAAACCACCACGGTAAACGCCAGCCAGGGGTAAACCACCGCACTGAGCACGCTGCGCACACCATCGGGCAAAGCCATCGGAATGCCGGCATCACCCTTGCCACTGACGGTGGTGTAGTTCTGCTTGCCCAGCACACCGCGCTGCAACGCAAACACCACCAGTGCAAACAACGTCAAGATCCAGGCCAGCGAAGCCGCACGCCCCTGGTCATATTGCGCGCCCACAATGGCAAAGAAGATGTCGGTGGACAACACCGAAAACTGTCCACCCACCACCACCGGGTTGCCAAAGTCGGCAATACTTTCAATAAAACCGACCAAAAAAGCATTGGCCAAGCCCGGCTTGAGCAACGGCAAGGTGATGGTGAAAAACGTTTTGCTGCGGCTGGCACGCAGGGTCTGCGCAGCTTCTTCCATGCTGGGTGCCACACCCTGCACCACGCCGCGCATGATCATGAAAGCGATCGGCGTAAAGGCAAACAACTGGGCAATCCAGATGCCAAACAAACCATAAAACCAGCGCGTGGGCGCTATCCCAAACGCGTATTCCAGAAACTGGTTGACGATACCGGCGCGGCCAAACAGCAAGATCAGCCCCAGACCCACCACAAACGGTGGCGTGATGATGGGCAGCAACGCAACCACCCGCAAGGGTGTCTGCACCCGCGGCCCGGCGCTGCGCTCGGCCAGCAAGGCCATCATGGTGCCCATGATGGTGGTGCCAGTCGCTGTCAGCAGTGCCAGGAACAGGGTGTTCCAGGCAACACCACAACGCACACCACCGGCCAGGCAATTCAGCCCCCAGACACGCTCATGGCCAATACGCTCGAAAATGGCCGACCAGGCCCAGTGTCCTTCTTCATTCAAAAAGGCGCCGTACAAAGCTTTGGTGACCGGAAAGGCGATGAACAGCAGCAACAGCACCGAGCACCCCACCACCGCTGACGCAATGAACAGGTCACCCTTGAAGAAACCGCGACGCGCAACACCAAACGCCGTGATCATGACCAACGCCAGCAAGGCGACAAAGGCACCGACACCAATGCCGAACTGGTTCACGGCGAGTTCGCCAAATTGGGCATTCAAGAATGCGAACGACCAACCTTTGGAGCCAATCGCGAAACCGCTCAACAGCAAGCCCAAAAAGCCCAGCAAGCCGCCGGCCAATAGCCAACTGCTCTGCGGCTTGCCAGCCGGCACCAGCAAACCCGCTGCGGCCAACCCGAAGCCGATCAAGCCCAGCACCAACCAGACACGTCCGTGCACAAAAGCCTGCATGAAACCGTTGGCGGTTTCAGGTCCGCCCAGGATTTGCGGTAGCACGCTGTACCAGGCCGTATCCTGAATGGCATACCAAGGCAGCACCAAATAAGCCAGCAGGCCGGTGATGAGCCACAGGCGAATCGCCTGGTTGGGGTTCTTATTCACTTGGGGAGCACCTTTCACGGCGAGTACAAGCTACGATTGGACCGACTGGGTCGGACGGTGCCGACCGAAGCCCCCCTAAAGCAGACCGTGCTGCAACAGTCACCATCAACGCGGTAGCGAATTGACTTCTTTCTCCCACTTGGCGATCAGGCGCTTGCGCTCGGCCGATGCGCCGTACTTGGCGTAGTCGTAATTGATGAACTTGATCTTCTTGAAGTCAGGCACATTCGGATCGACCTTGGCACCTTTGTTGGACGGCACCTGGAACTGCTTGGCAGCCGCCGCCATCTCTTGCGCTGCCGGGGTTAGCGCCCACTCGTAGAACTTCTTGGCGGCCTCCAGGTTACGGGCGCCCTTGATGATGCTCATGGAACCGATTTCAGCGCCCGTGCCATCGGTGGGTGTGATGGCCTCCACCGGGAAACCGTTGAGCTTTTCACCCGGCGCGTCGTGCACAAAGCTGATCGACACGGTGGTTTCGCCGCGCGCTGCGGCCTTGATCGGGCCGGTGCCACTGCGGGTGTACTGGCTGATGTTCTTGTGCAATTTCTTCAGATAGTCAAACGCCTTGTCTTCACCCATCATCTGCACCAGTGTGGCCACCATGGTGTAGGCGGTGCCGCTCGATGCCGGGTTGGCCACCTGGATTTCACCTTTCAGGGCCGGGTTGAGCAAATCGTTCCAGGTCTTGGGGATCGGCAACTTTTTCTTGGCCAGCAACTCGGTGTTGTAACCAAAACCCAGTGGACCGGAATAAATACCCACCGTTTTGTAGCCCGACTGCTGGGCTTGCTGCTGCGCCCATGCCTGCAACTGCGGCAAGGCTGCCGATTTGTATTCCAGTGTCAAGCCGGACTCTGCCGCCTGCAGGTGCGGGTCGCCGGTGCCGCCAAACCAAATGTCGGTCTTGGGGTTGTCTTTTTCAGCAATCAACTGCGCCAAGGACTCGCCTGAACCTTTCATCGATATATTGATTTTGGTGCCGGTGGTCCTAGCATACACGGTGCCGATCATGTTGCACCATTCAGCCTGCACCGAACAAATCACGTTCACGGTTTGCGCCTGAACGAACCCGCTGGCCGCAGCCAGCACCGATACCGCTAACAACTTCTTCATAAACACTCCTGAAAAAAACTAAAACAGCATACAAGCGTCGTCAACGAGGCAACGCATTCACTTTCTTTTCCCGGTCGTCAATCAAGCGCTTACGCTCTGCCGATGAGCCGTCGTTGGAACAAGCTGCTTGATTATCAGAGCCCCCAATAGAACCGAACTCAACCCCGGGAGACGTCACAAAAGAGTCACTTTAACGTCATTTTGGTGCTTTGCCCATGAGAAGAAACACCAAGCTTGGGCTGGATCAAAGCCGCTAAGGTGCCAAATTTCGTGGAATTTATGAAACGAAGGGATGCAGAAATTGCAAATGTACCGTTTATGGCGAGTGCTGACGGGATCCCGTGCCAAGCGCAAGACGCGAAGCTAAGCCACGGATGGCAAAAAATACCCATGCAGGTGATCTGTGAGTTTGCCATTGCAACCGGCATGCGCCAAGCTGAAATATGCCGACTTGACATTGCCGACCTTGACCGCTCAAACAGGACCATCATCATCCGCGACCGAAAAGACCCAAAACAAAAAGAGGGCAACAATCAAACTGTGCCACTACTGCCCGCCGCCTGGGCCATTGTTGCACCAATGATTCAAGATAGGACTGAGGGCTACCTGTTTCCTTTTAATCAGCAATCCGTCAGCGTGGCCTTCACCCGTGCCTGCCAAAACATAGACCCGCCCATTATTGACCTGCATTTTCATGACCTGAGGCACAAGGCAACAGCATCATTTTTCAGAATGGGACTGGATATCCCCAAGGTTGCGCTGCTGACACCTGCGCCTGATTGCCCGCCAGCGAAAAGAACCGGTTGCACAAAATCTTGTCTGATGCGGGCATCCGCCTGGGCGTTTTGGTCTCTGGCATCCATGGCCAAAGTGCACGTGCCATGATCAAGGCGATCATTGCTGGCAAACCAATGGCCGATGTACTGGACCTTGCAGGACGTTTGCGTGCCAGTCGCT
>JAIFMA010000137.1 GCA_020048795.1 Rhodoferax sp. | reverse complement strand
GTCAGTTCTGCGGTGCAGACGGTGTTGCCAAAGGGTTGCACCTTGAGCACATCTTTGTAGGTGATGACACCCGCCGCAATGGAGTCGCGCACACCACCGGCGTTGACCACGGCCAGGTCGGCGCGGGTCTTGTCCATCATGGCCCGCCCGATCAGCAGACCCAGGTTGGTGACGTTCTTGCGCACCACATCGCGCTCACCCACCAGCCGGCCATCAACTGCGCCGATCTGAATGTTGAGCTTGTCCTGGCCAAACTGCTGAAACGGTGTCAGCAAGGCCAACATGTCCTGGTCTTGCGCGATTTCGCGGGTGTAGGGGACCAGCGTGGTTTTGCCGTCCGCACCTTTGACGGGTTTTTTCAGATTGATCGGGATCAGCGTGTACTTGACCAGCTTGAACTCGCCATTGCGGTATTCGAAATCTGCCCGACCCACGTATTTGCCCCATTCATGGGCTTGCACAATCCAGGCACCGTTTTGCCGGTCGGGCTGGCAGGCGGCACCCGGAATATAGGCGCGGTCCAGCACATTTTCGGCTTTCATGCAGGCCGGATTCTGCGTGTGGCCCCCCACCACCAGATCAATGCCAGGCACCGCACGGGCCATTTCCACATCACCCGGGGCCTGGGTACCATGTTTGCCGTTTTCGTAATGGCCCATGTGGGTGGCCGCGATCACCACGTCAGCCTGACGGCGCAGCTCGGGCACCACCTTGCCCGCCTCGCTGATGACACTGCGAAACTCCAGTTTGCCCACGTTGTCGGGGTGCGACATTTTTACCGTGTCTTCGGTCGTCAGGCCCATCACACCGACCTTGAGTCCGCCCAGGTCAAACACCTTGTAGGGTGCAAACATGCGCTGGCCGCCCTCGTAGATATTGGCTGAGAGCATTGGAAACTGCGCCAGATCGCGCTGCATCTTCAGCACGCCCAACGGTTTGTCAAACTCGTGGTTGCCCACCGCCATGGCCTGGTAACCCAGCAGGTTCATGCCCTTGAAGTCGGGCACGGCATCCTGCAAATCGGATTCAGGCACGCCGGTGTTGACATCACCGCCATCCAGCAGCAGGCTGTAGCCGCCAGCGGCAGCAACATCGCGGCGAATCTCGTCGACCACGGTCTTGCGTGCGGCCATGCCGTATTCACCATCGCTGTTGTGCCAGAAACGGCCGTGATGGTCGTTGGTGTGCATGACGGTCACGCGGTAGGTCTTGTCTTTCTCGACACCGGTTGGTGGTGCCAGCGCACAGCCGGTCAGCGCGGCAATCAGGCCCAAAGACAGGCAAATTCGGTTCAGTTTCATGGGTTTTCCTCTATCGCTCAGATGGGGCTGATTTTGGCAGCTCTGTGGCTGGGTCGGCACCGGAAATACCCGCACCCCGGTTTTTGCATAAAAAATCACTCTGTAGCCCTTTAAATACAAGCGTGAGGCGCTATCAAATTCGGACTAACTAGCGGGCCTCAGCCAAAACTGGCCATGGCGTGCCTGTGTCGGCACCGATGGCAGTTGGCCTTTTGAAGGGCAATAAACTATGGCATTGCTCCAGTTCTCCTTCTGCGAGGGTTACCGCGCCATGCCAATCCAGGTCTTCGAGTTTCTGCCAACGCCGGGCACGCGCGTGCAGGCGGTTCATTGAGCCCCCTCGGGCGCCTCCGTTCGACCGGGCTCAGGCACGACCTGGCGGTGGGCGGCGTGAATGCGTTTGCCACGCTGACCATGGTGCTGACGCGCGGCTTGCTGGCCTTTACCGTGCTGGGCTCGCTGGCCGCACCGCTGGGTATTGCCGCCGGCTTCTCGGCGATGTTTTCAGCGGGTGTGGTCTATCTGCTGCTGTCCCGCAATGTCTCGCCGGCGGCAGCGCCCGATTCAGCGGCCGCACTGCTGTTGGCCGGTCTGGTGGCCCAGATTGCGCGTGATCCGCAATGGTCACTGACCAGCCCGGATGGCATCACCGCTTTGCTGGCCCTGGTGGCGGCGTGTGTGGTGTTGGTGGGGCTGCTTCAGGTTCTTTTTGGCCTGGCGGGGCTGGGTCATCTGGCAAGTTTTGTGCCGCAGCCGGTGCTGGCGGGCTTCATGAACGGGGTCGCACTGCTGATTGTGGTGTCCCAGTTGGCACCTTTGCTGGGCCTGGCGGCCTGGCCATCCCTAGCCAACTTGACCGACCCGGGTGTGTGGTCTCAGATTCAGCCCATGGCCCTGGTGCTGGGCCTGGTTACCGCCAGTTCGGTTTGGTTCTCGCAGCGGCGCTGGCCACGTGTTCCAGCGGCCCTGATTGCCTTGTGGGTCGGCTCGGCTTTGTATGTTTTGCTGGCTGCGCTGATACCTGGCATGGCACTGGGCCCCACGGTGGGTGCCTTGACCGCGCGCACGATCTTGCCCAATGCGCTGGCACCCCTGGCGCAGGCGGGCACCTTGGAACTGTTGCAGCGCCATGCCGCAGGCGTGGTGGTGACTGCATTCGTTCTGGCCGTGGTTTTGTCACTGGAATCGCTGCTGGCGGCCAACGCAATTGACCAGATCGCCCAAACCCGGCACTCCAGTCGCCGTGAATTGCTGGCCCAAGGCGTGGCCAACATCGTTGGTGGCGCTCTGGGGGGCATACCGGTGGGGTTATCACTGACACGCGCCTTGACCACCGAAGGCCGCAGCACCTGTAGTCGCACGGCGATTGCCGTGTCCACTGCCGTGCTGGCCATGATCTTTACCGTTGGTGCACCGTGGATCGCCATGGTGCCCACGGCGGTGTTGGCCGGCATCATGCTGACCATCGCTGTTGCCGTGATGGACCAGTGGACACGGCAACTGCTGGTCCAGTTCAGACGCGGTGACCGGTCTCGCGAACTGCGCCAAAGCCTGGTGGTGGTGCTGGTGGTGTGCGCCATCATTGTGCTGCTGGGTTTTTCAGCAGGGGTGGCAGCGGGCATGCTGATCTCCATGGTGTTGTTCATCAATAGCATGAACCAGTCGCTGGTGCGCGGGCGTTTTTTGGCCAGCCAGCGTCCTTCCAGGCGCATTTATGCGGTGCAGCAGGAACAGTTGTTGCGCCCGGCACGCAACAACATCACGGTGCTGGAGCTTGATGGTGCGCTGTTTTTCGGCAGCGCCAAACGCCTGGGTGATGAGGTCGACCGCACCGCGTTCAACTGTAGATTTCTGATTCTGGACATGCAGCGCGTCAGCATGATGGATGCATCCGGGGCGGTGCTGTTGCAGCAGCTTTGGCAGCGGCTGGAGCAACGCGGTGTGCGGCTGTTGCTGGCCGGTGTGTCGGCTGACAACGCCCATGGACTGCGTTTGCAGGCCTACGGCTGTTTTCGCGGTGCCGGTCGCGCAGACTGGTGGCCAGACCTGGACCGGGCCACGGAAATGGCCGAACGTGTGCTGCTGCAGGAAAGCGGCGTGGCTGAGCCGCAGGCCAAAGTCGCGTTGTCGCAAACCTTTCTGATGCGTGGTTTAAGCCAGGAACAGCAGGCCTGCCTGAGCCAGGTGATGGTGGCACAGCAGTTGGTTGCGGGTGAGTTTTTGTTTCGTCAGGGTGATGCGGGTGACCGCCTTTATGTGCTGACGCAGGGGTCCATCACCATCGTGGCGGCAACCGCTGCGCAGTCGCAACGCTTTGTGAGCTACTCGCCGGGCGTGATGCTGGGTGAGATCGCCATGCTCGATGGGGGTGGCAGGACTGCCGACGCCCTGGCAGACGATGCGGTGGAGGTTTATGTGCTGACCCGGCAGGCGCTGGACGCGCTGGCACAACAGCACCCCGACATGGGTCAGCAGTTGCTGCGCAACATGGCCCTCAATCTGGCGGAGCGCCTGCGCAATGTGCCATCTGCCTGACGGGCCGCACCCGTGATTTTTTGCCGCCTGTTGGAAATACCCGACACCACAGGGTTTTGTGCGGTGCTACCTTCTCGCCACTTTCAATCTTAGCGAGCCAAGCATGCCCAAAACCCTGATCGAACCCTTCCGCATCAAAAGTATCGAACCCATCCGCATGACCAGCCGGTCTGAGCGCGAACAACTGCTGCATGCAGCCAAACTCAACGTCTTCAAGCTGCATGCCGAAGACGTGTTGATCGACTGGCTGACCGACTCGGGCACCGGCGCCATGTCCAGCCGCCAGTGGGGCGCCATCATGGAAGGCGACGAGAGTTACGCCGGCGCGCGCAGCTTTTACCGGCTGGAGGCAGTCATCCAGAAGATCACCGGCATGCGCTTTTTTGTGCCCACGCATCAGGGCCGTGCGGCCGAAAAAGTGTTGTTTACCGCGGTCTGCAAAAAGGGCGATGTGGTGCCCAACAACTGCCACTTTGACACCACCCGGGCCAATCTGGAGTATCTGGGCATCGAGGCACTCGACCTGGTGATTGCCGAAGGCCTGCAGCCCTCGACCATCCACCCGTTCAAAGAGCAGGGCGATCGCATCCCGTTTGGCATGATCACCGTTACCAACAACACCGGTGGCGGCCAGCCGGTGGCCATGGCCAACATCCGTGCCTATGCGGCGCTGCTGAAAAAGTACGGCAAACCCTTCATCATGGATGTCTGCCGTTTCTCTGAAAACGCCATGTTCATCAAGATGCGCGAGCCGGGTTACCAGAACACCCCGATTCCCGACATCGTCAAGGAAATGTTCAGCTACGCCGACGGCGCCACCATGAGCGCCAAAAAAGACGGCATGGTCAACATAGGCGGCTTTATCGTGCTCAAAAGCGAGGAATGGATGGACGCGGTGCGCAACGTGTTGATCATGACCGAGGGTTTCCCCACTTATGGTGGTCTGGCCGGGCGCGACCTGGAAGCGCTGGCCGTCGGGCTGGAAGAAGGCATGCAGGAAGACTACCTGCGCTACCGCCTGCGCACCGCCGAATACCTGGGCGAGCGGCTGGAGGCAGCAGGCGTTGGTTTTGTCAAACCCACCGGTGGCCATGCGGTGTACATCGACGCGCGCACCGTGCTGCCCGCCATGCCGATTGCGCATTACCCGGCCTGGGCGCTGTGCAACGCGCTGTACCTGGAAGGCGGCATTCGCGGCGTGGAGATCGGTTCGGTGATGTTTGGCAAACGCCAAGCCGATGGCACCGAAACCTACCACAGCATGGAACTGGTGCGCCTGGCCTTTCCGCGGCGCATGTACACCCAAAGCCACTTTGACTACGCCGCTGAAGTGATTGCCGAGGTCAAGGAAAAAGCCGCCAGTATCCGGGGTGTCAAGATTACCAAACAGCCGCAGTTTTTGCGCCACTTCACCTGCGAATGCGCCTGGGTGGATGCATAACAGTTCAGGCACGTTTTTGGCCTGTTACGCTGATGGGCTATGCCTGGGTAGCTATTTTTTCAATAGTATTCTGGCGGTCCCGCTTGACCCCTTGGTGCCACTGGCGGTGCATGGCCACAGTGCTCAGGTAGCGGCACGGCAGCAAATTCTCAAACGCTGGGGCAAGCGGCAAGCCACAGGCATTGTGTCGTCATGGCACTGCGTCATAATGCCTCGCCGTGTGTCCGTGCCGACGAATGACGCTCAGACGACAACGGTCAACATAACTCCCCGAAACGTCTAAGGAGGTTCAACCATGTACCCGCTGAAAGCATTGATCTTGATTTGGTTTGTGCTGCTTGGCCCATCCTGGGCGTGGAGCCAGGTGGCCAGCGAATTGGTGGGAAAGTATCACATGGAGCTTGATAGCGGTGAAGCCATGGAACTGCGTGCCGACGGCACCGCTGTCATGGGCGGAGAAGAGACTCGGTGGGCGGTGCGCGGCCGGCAACTGACCATCGGAACCGATGTCATGCCTTTTGTTTACCAATCCGGGCGCTTGATTCTGAGCGTCGGCCCGCTTCAGCTTGGCTGGCGCAAAGTGGGTGGCTCGGCCAATCGGCCGGCAGCGGCGGAAAACGCCCGCCGGGAGGCACAGGCTGGGGCACCGAATGCAGGGGGCAGTTCCCAAGATGCCCAGTATCGGCAAATTCTCATGAACAGCGCCTGGTGCTCATTCACCTACAACAAAGTCAGCGGCACCTCAAGCACACGCAGGGTGGTCTTTCGGCCCGATGGTATGTTGCTCATCAATGGTGGTGCGGAAACCTACAGCTCAGGCTATGGCGGCGTCTATGCAGGACAGTCGAGCAATTCAAACGCCATTCGGTGGAAATACCAGGACCTGCGGCTCTATCTGGATGAAGGCAGCGGGGAAGGTTTTCAGGATGTCGGCCTGACCGCCAGCAAAAACTCAAACGGTTCAATCATCTTGAAGGCTGCCGGGCGCGAATACGCCATGTGCCGGTGACCACCGACACCAGAGCTACTTTTGGCTTTACCGATGATGGAAGTCTTACGCTCCTGGAGACGATGATGATCCGCTGGGACGCCCACATGTGCCTGCCGCTGCATCCACAGGCCAGTTTTGCCCCGATTGACCTGCTGCGTGCCAGTGGGTTGAACTATGTGTCGATCAATGTTGGCATGGACATGAACCCGCTGTCGCAGATCATGTCAGTGATCGCGGGTTACCGGGCCACGATTGCGGCGCACCCCGATCGCTATGTGCAGGTTGGGGGCGTGGCTGACATCGAGCGGGCCAAAGCGGGCGGGCAGATTGCCGTTGGTTTTGACCTGGAAGGGGCCATACCCCTGCTGGAGCAAGCCGACATGGTGGCACTGTACGCGCGGCTGGGCGTGCGGCAAATCCACTTTGCCTACAACCGCAACAACAGCGTGGCTGATGGGTGTCACGATGTGGCGCGCGGCCTGACGGCGCTGGGGCGGCGCATGGTCGCAGCAGTCAATGCGGCCGGCCTGCTGATGGACTGCTCG
This sequence comes from Rhodoferax sp., assembly GCA_020048795.1. Lineage (GTDB taxonomy): Bacteria > Pseudomonadota > Gammaproteobacteria > Burkholderiales > Burkholderiaceae_C > Rhodoferax. Next base: position 11,311 of record JAIFMA010000137.1, on the reverse strand, counting down.
CACACCGGCCGCCAGTGCAGTCTGGAGATCATGGCGGCCTCTGGTCAGCCGGTGATCTTCAGCCATGCCAATCCGCTGGCGCTGGTGGAGCATGGCCGCAACATCACCGACGCACAGATTCGCGCCTGTGCTGGCACCGGTGGGGTGGTGTGTGTTTCGGGGGTGTCGAAGTTTCTCGGCACAAACACGCCAACGGCACAGGATGTGGCACGGCATGCGGCCTATGTGGCGGACCTGGTGGGCGTGCAGCATGTCGGCATCGGGCTGGACAACGGCTTTTCCGAACCAGGGCTCAATGACCGCCCGCCCGGTGATTTTGATCCGGCTTATTGGTGGCCTGAGCCTGCGGGTTATGTCAATGCGATCACCGGCGTGTGCTACACCCCGATTGACACCTGGTCAAAACTTGCGTCGGCCCTGCAAGCTACCGGTATGCGTGCCGAGGAGGTGGCGCTGGTCTTGGGGGGCAACATGCTGCGGGTTGCGCAACAGGTGTGGGGCTCGGCCACTTGATCCCCTGTTGATGAGCTTAATTGGGCTTTAGCCCTTATTTGGTATGCGCTGATAGCTATCAATAGCGCAGCGTAATATTGGTTTACAGGTCATCCTGATGGGCTTGTTTCAGGTACAAGGGGTCCGACCAGGTGGCCAGCCACTCGGGCTTGTAGGCCACCAGGATGGCGGTGAACAGGCCGGTCAAAAAGGCATCACCCCAGGCCACCAGCCAGTGTGCCACCAGGCTCAGGTCGTCAGCAATGCCGGGCAAACGGTGGTCTGCCAGTTGTGCCAGAACTCCGGCGGTGAACATGCATAACACGGTACCCAGAAAAGCACGCCCGAGAATATAGACAAACAAGTGTGTGCCGATCCAGCGGCGCACCGCCAACCCCAAGCCAAAAGCCAGCGTGGCGGGCACCAGACCCAGCCAGACGGTCAAGTCAAGTGCCGTCTGCCAGGGCATGGGCGAAATCAGCGCCGCTATCACGCCCACAGCGCACAGCACCGGCACGGCCAGCGGCCAACCCAGCATCAGCACCACCAGGCATGCGCCCGAGCCCTGCAATTGCAGTGGCATCTTGTGCAGGGTTGGCAGCGCCCATAACCAGGGCACCAGGGTCAGCGTGGCCAGCAGCGGTGTCAGGCGCAAGCCGCCGGCCATCATGCGCCAGGGACGCAAACTCAGGGCCGCGACCAGGGCCACAGTCAGGACGATCCATTGCAATGTCATGCTTGCACCTCCGCTACAAAGTAGGTGGCGGGTTCAACCTGGGGCACCCGCTGGTTTCACTGGGCCTGGTGCGCTCAGGCGGCGCAGGCCCTGCGGGCCCGAGGCATCAAAGCACTGCTCGACAAACGTCACCTGGTTGGCCTCAAAACGCACGATGCTGCAGGCACGGGTGCCATAGGTCGGTAGCCTGATGAAGGCCGCCGACAGGGCTCGTTCAAGGTCGATCGGGATGCCCGTGGCAGGCAAGTCGGCAGTGGCGGCGGTATCGGGGTTGTGCAACAGCGACAGCAGTTGGGCATCCTTGGCCTGGTCTTGATCCAGCAGTGTCTGCAGGCCATTTTTCAGATGTTTCAGTTTGGGCCACGGGGTCTGAAAATCCGCGTTCGAAACGCCCCCCACACCTGGCACGATGTCAATCAGTCTGGCGTGGCGGCTCTCCAGCCCCAGCAGGGTGCGCCCGTCAAACACCAGCAGGTTGAACGGGTTGTAGCTGCCTGCCCGTGTGATCAGCTCACCCAGATAGTCTTGGGCCGTGAGCGCCAGGCGCAAAAAAGCGCTGACCAGTTCCCCGCGCGACGGGGCATCAGGGCGCATCGCGCCAGGGTCGCGGTGGTTGGTCAATGCTGCCATGCGGCCGTTGCGGCTGATACCCAGCCAGGTGCCGCCGGCCTGCACATCGCGCCCGGCCAGGATCGGCGCATCGGCCCACCCGTGCAGCGGCAGAGTTGGCCGGGCGTAAAACTCATCGCGGTTGGCGATCAACAGCAGTGGGGTCGGGCTGGCGGGCTGCCAGTTCCAGGCGATCAGGCACATGGTGGGTGAAACAGGGGATGGTTGGGCGCGATATCAAGTGGCTGGTTGTCAGGCGGTCGCCATGGATGGCTGCACTGGCTGCCCCAGGTTTTTCAGCACATCGCGCACCATCTGGGCGCGGTCTTTGGCATCGGGCAGGGCGCGCTCAATGCGCAGTTTTTCATTGCCGGCCAGTTTGATGTGTTTGTTTTTCTGAATCAGGGCGATGATTCTCATGGCATCGATGGGAGGGTTGGGCTTGAAGGTGATGGTGATCACGCCGGGCGCGGCATCCACCTTGGTGACACCATAAGGCTGGCTTAAGCACCGCAGACGGTGCACATCAATCAGGGTTTGCGCCTGAGACGGCAGTTTGCCAAAACGGTCGATGATTTCTTCCATCAGCCCGTCAATCTGATTCGCTGTTTTGGCCGTCGCCAGTTTTTTGTAGAACGACAGGCGCAAATGCACGTCACCACAAAAATCGTCTGGCAGCAGCGCCGGGGCGTGTAAGTTGATGTCGGTGGCCACGTTCAGTGGGCTCAGCAAATCAGGCTCAATACCGGCTTTCAGGCAACGCACGGCCTCACCCAGCATTTCGTTGTAGAGCTGAAAGCCCACTTCGAGCATGTTGCCGCTCTGGTTTTCGCCCAGCACTTCACCGGCACCCCGGATTTCCAGGTCATGCATGGCCAGGTAAAAGCCGCTGCCGAGTTCTTCCATGGCCTGAATCGCGTCGAGCCGCAGCGTGGCCTGTTTGGTCAGACCTTCCAGGTCGGGCACCATCAGGTAGGCGTAGGCCTGGTGATGGCTGCGGCCCACGCGTCCACGTAATTGATGCAGTTGGGCCAGGCCAAACTTGTCGGCGCGGCTCATCACGATGGTGTTGGCAGTGGGGACATCGATACCGGTCTCAATAATCGTTGAGCACAGCAGCACATTGCTGCGCTGGGCGACAAAGTTGCGCATCACAGCTTCGAGCTGGCGCTCGGGCATCTGGCCGTGCGCCACCGCAATGCGTGCTTCGGGCAGCAACTCTTCGAGCTTGGCACGGCGGTTCTCGATGGTTTCCACTTCGTTGTGCAAGAAGTACACCTGGCCACCGCGTTTGAGTTCACGCAGCACCGCTTCGCGAATCACGCCATTGCCTTCCGTGCGCACAAAGGTCTTGATGGCCAGGCGGCGCTGCGGTGCGGTGGCGATCACGCTCAGGTCACGCAGGCCTTCCAGCGCCATGCCCAGGGTGCGCGGAATCGGTGTGGCGGTCAGCGTCAGCACATCGACCTCGGCGCGCAGCGCCTTCATCTGCTCTTTGTGGCGCACGCCAAAGCGGTGTTCCTCGTCGATGATGAGCAGGCCCAGGTCTTTGAACTTGGTCGATTCACTCAGCAGCTTGTGGGTACCCACCACGATGTCGATGGTGCCGTCAGCCACACCCTTGAGGGCAGCGGTGATCTCCTTGCCCGAGCGAAACCGGCTCATTTCGGCCACTTTCACCGGCCACTTGGCAAAGCGGTCCACCAGCGTCTGATAGTGCTGCTCAGCCAGCAGCGTGGTAGGGGCCAGAAACGCCACCTGTTTGCCGCCGGTGATGGCAATAAAGGCGGCGCGCAAGGCCACTTCGGTCTTGCCAAAACCCACGTCGCCACAGATCAGCCGGTCCATCGGGCGCGGACTGATCATGTCCTGGATCACCGCGTGGATGGCGGCACTCTGGTCGGCGGTTTCCTCAAAACCAAAGTCGTTGGCAAAGGTTTCGTAATCGTTCGGGCTGTAACGAAAGGCATGGCCCTGGCGCGCGGCGCGGCGGGCGTAGATGTTGAGCAGCTCAGCCGCGCTGTCGCGTACCTGCTCGGCGGCACGGCGTTTGGCTTTTTCCCACTGGCCACTGCCAAGTTTGTGCCAGGGTGCTTCGTCCGGGCTGACCCCGGTGTAGCGGCTGATCAACTGCAACTGGCTCACTGGCACATAGAGCACTGCCTTATCGGCATATTCGAGATGCAGAAACTCTTGTATCTCTGCCTCGCCATTGGGTAATCTGTTGCCCAGGTCGAGGTTGATCAAGCCCCGGTAGCGGCCAATGCCGTGGGCGTTGTGCACCACCGGGTCGCCCACTTTCAGTTCACTCAGGTCTTTGATCAGCGCTTCCACGTCGCTGACCTGCTCCTGCTTTTTGCGCTTGCGGGTGGTCGGGCTGGCCGCAAACAGCTCGGTCTCGGTGACAAAGTCGACACCGGTTTCCAGCCAACTGAAACCGGTGGCCAGGCTGCTGGTGGTGATGCCGGTTTTTTCCTGGCTGGCCAGAAAGTCGGCGAGTGAGTCAAAGGCGGGCGGGTCGAATTGGCTGCTGTGCAAGAAGTCCAGCAAACTGGCGCGCCGCCCCTCGCTTTCGGCCAGCACCAGAATACGCTGCTGGGTGTTGCGGATGTGACGCTTCAGGCCAGCCAGCGGATCGTCGGCCCCGCGCACGACGGTCATGGCGGGCAGCGCGTCAAACTCCGCGTAGGCAGATGTGCCATCACTTCCACTTCCGCCCAGAGGGAGAGGGCCGGCTGTTCTGGGCAAGCTGGGCCGCAGCGCCAGTTGCGCGTGCTGATTGACCCGGGCGTAAAACTGCTCGACGCTCAAAAACAGCGCATCGGGCGGCAACACCGGGCGCTCTGGGTCGCCTTGCAGCAGCCGGTGGCGTTCGCGCGTGTCCTGCCAGAAGTGGGAAAAAGCCGATTCCAGGTCGCCGTGTAACACCACCGTGGCGGCAATGCCCAGGTAGTCAAACACCGTGGCGGTGGTCTCAAAAAACAGTGGCAGGTAGTACTCGATGCCGGCCGTGGCGACACCGTTGCCCATGTCTTTGTAGATGCGACTGCGCGTGGGGTCACCGTCGAGCAGTTCGCGCCAGCGATGCCGAAAACGCGCCCGCGCGTCGTCGTCCATCGGGAACTCGCGGCCCGGCAGCAAGCGCACTTCGGGCACCGGGTACAGGCTGCGCTGACTGTCGGGGTCGAAGGTGCGGATGCTGTCGATCTCGTCGTCAAACAAGTCCACCCGGTACGGCACCGGGCTGCCCATGGGGAACAGGTCGATCAGCCCGCCGCGCACCGCATATTCACCTGGGCTGACCACTTGGGTCACATGGCTGTAGCCGGCCAGCGTGAGCTGGGCCTTGAGCCTGGCTTCGTTGAGGCGCTGTTTGACCTTGAAGTGAAAGGTGGTGCCGGCCAGAAAGCTTGGCGGCGCCAGCCGGTACAGCGCGGTGGTGGCCGGCACCAGCACCACATCCGCCCCGGTGTCCTTGTCATGCTGGCTGATGCGCCACAGGGTAGCCAGGCGCTCGCTGATCAAATCCTGATGCGGCGAAAAGGTGTCGTAGGGCAGCGTCTCCCAGTCGGGGAACAGCACACAACGCAAGTCGGGGGCAAAAAATGCCATCTCGTCAATCAGTCGCTGCGCATCGGGCGCGTCTGCTGTCACGATGGCAGTCACCTGGCCCTGTTTTTTGTCGCGCAGCGCCAGTTGGGCCAGCAGCAGTGCATCGGCCGAACCGACAGGACGCGGCAGGGTGTAGCGTTTGTTGGGGGTGAGTTTGGGTAAATCCATAAGATGCCAGAGCGGGCCAGCAGACCCCGGTGAACCAGGCAAAAACGCCAATACCCTGCACAAGGCCTGCCAGGGTGTCGTGGGTGGGATTCTAGAATGCGGGTCACACCATGAATGAACTGACCGATATCAGCCTCACCCCCGTTAGTGTTCCCCGCTGCTGGGCGCTGATCCCTTGCGCTGGCACCGGTTCGCGCGCTGGCGTGGCCGGCCCCAAGCAATATCAGCCGATCGCCGGCATGCCCATGGTGTTGCACACCCTGGCAGCGTTTGCCTGCGTTGGGCGCATTGACCAAACCCTGGTGGTGGTGTCGCCGGACGACCGCTTTTTTCAAACGCCAGAGGCCCTGAACGCTTCTTTTATCATAGCTTACTGCGGAGGTTCCACAAGGGCTTCAAGCGTATTTAATGGTTTGAATGCGTTGCTGACAGAAGGCGCGGTGGCGCATGATTGGGTGCTGGTGCATGATGCCGCGCGCTGCCTCATCACGCCGGCACAAATCAACCAACTGCTCGATGCCTGCCTGGATGACGAAGTTGGTGGCTTGCTGGCGCTACCCTTGGCCGACACCCTGAAAGCCGCTGAAGGCGACCGGGTCAGCGCCACCTTGGCGCGGGCTGACAAATGGCTGGCGCAAACGCCGCAGATGTTTCGCATTGGCAGCTTGCTTGATGCGCTGGAACTCGCCGGGGACGCGGTGACCGACGAGTCAAGCGCCATTGAGGCGCTGGGCTTGTCGCCCAAGCTGGTGCTTGGGAGCGCGCAGAACTTCAAGGTCACTTACCCGCAAGACTTTGAGCTGGCGCAAGCGGTGCTGGAACGTCGGCCGGGTTGATCACGGGGTCTGTATGCAATTCAGAATTGGCGAAGGCTGGGACATTCACGCGCTGGTGGCCGGGCGCAAACTGGTGCTGGGTGGGGTGGAGGTGCCGTTTCACCTGGGGCTGTTGGGCCATTCGGATGCCGACGCGCTGTTGCACGCCATCACCGACGCGCTGCTGGGTGCGGCGGCGCTGGGCGATATTGGCACGCATTTTCCGGATACCGACGCGCGTTTCAAAGGCGCAGATTCCAGCACTCTGCTGGCCGAGGCCGCCCGCTGTGTGCGCGCCAGGGGTTTTGAGATTGGCAACATCGACAGCACCGTGATCGCCCAGGCGCCCAAGCTGATGCCGTTTATCGCCGCCATGCGTGCGCAAATTGCCCACACGCTGGGCTTGCCAGTTGATCAGATCAGCGTCAAAGCCAAAACCTGCGAAAAAATGGGGCCAGTCGGGCAGGGCCAGGCCATTGAAGCGCGGGCCACGGTTCTGCTTGTCCAAAGCCCTTGATGGCACTATCGGCGAGCATTTGACGCCGGGGTTTCCCCGTTTGGCGACATCTTCCGGCGCTTCGTCGCAATCCGGTCGCCGGGTTGAGGGCGGCACCCTAAAGTTTGGCTCATCGCAAGTTTGTCGATGCCATGACCAGGAGCCACCCCATGTTGTCCCCCACCCGTTTTCACCCCACCACTTTTCACCCCTTGCCGCTGGCTGTCGGCCGCCTGTTGCGGGGCGCTGCCCTGGCGCTTGCCTGGTCGATCAGCGCTCCCGTGTTCGCGGTATCGCCAGAGCAGTTTGGCGCGGCGTTTGCCCAATTTGAGCAGTCCCGCGCGGGTCATGATGGCGCCACCAGGCAGTCTGCGCAGGCCTTTGCGGCGCTGCTGCAAGCTGAGCCTGGCAACCCTGTGCTGATGGCCTACACCGGTGCGGCCACCAGCCTGCGGGCCAACACGACCTGGCTACCCTGGAAAAAGATGACTTATGCCGAAGACGGCCTGGCCCTGCTCGACAAAGCACTGGCATTGTTGCCATCGGCCACTGCGCCCTTTGCCGGACACCTGGTGCCCGCCGCGCTGGAGGTGCGGTTTGTTGCGGCTGCCACCTTTTTGGCCGTGCCCGGATTCATGAACCGGGGTGATCGCGGAAACCGGCTGCTAGCCGAAGTCTTGGCCAGCCCTTTGCTGCAGACTGCGCCGCTGGCTTTTCGCGGCGACGTGTGGCTGGTCGCGGCCGAGCAGGCCGCCAAAGCCGGGCAGCGTGATGAAGCCCGGCGTTTGCTCCATCAGGCCATCACCAGCGGCACGCCCCAGGCTGCCGTGGCACGCACCCGGCTCAACGGGTTGACATCATGAGCCAGCACCATGCTAATCCGGTGTTGGCCCTGCGCGCCATCTACAAGACTTACCACCTGGGGGCTCATGTGATCCCGGCACTGCAAGGTGTGGACCTGACGGTTCAGCGCGGCGAACTGCTGGCACTGACCGGGCCCTCAGGCAGCGGCAAGAGTACGCTGTTGAACCTGTGTGGCCTGATCGACACGCCCGACAGCGGCGCGATGGCGCTGGACGGCCAAAACGTCGGGGGTTTGAACGAGGGGCAACGCACCCTGCTGCGCCGCGATGCGCTGGGTTTTGTGTTTCAGAGCTTCAATCTGGTACCGGTGATGACGGTGGCGGAGAACGTTGACTACCCGCTGTTTCTGACCGGTGTTGCGCCGGCCGAACGGCGCCAACGGGTGGCCGCCGGGCTGCAAGCCGTGGGCCTGCAAGACCACGCCCATCACAAGCCCGATGCCCTGAGCGGCGGCCAGCGCCAGCGCGTGGCGATTGCCCGGGCGCTGGTCAAACGCCCCAAACTGGTGATTGCCGATGAACCCACCGCCAGCCTGGACTCGCACACTGCCGACCAGGTGCTGGACCTGATGCGCGAGCGCGGCCACGCCGAAGGTGCGGCCTTTGTGATTGCCACCCACGACAGCCGGCTGAGCAGCCGCTGCGACCGGGTGCTGGCCCTGTGTGATGGGAGGCTGATATGAACCTGATGTGGCTGAAATTTGCCTGGCACAACAGCTTGCGCAACCGCCGTCGCTCGGCCGTCACAGTGTCGATTGCCGCTTTGGGCACGGCGGCGATTTTGCTGGCAGGGGGGTTTGCCCTGTCAACCTACCAGGGCCTGTCCGAGATGGCCGCGCGCAGCAGCGGGCACCTGGTGCTGGCCAAGCCGGCCCAGTTCGACAAAGACGAAGACACCCCGCTGCAGCACGGCCTGGACCATGCCGAGGCGCTGCGCCAAAGCCTGCTTGCTGACCCCGATGTGCGCCAGGTGCTGCCACGGGTCGAGTTCAGCGGCCTGATCAGCAATGGCGACAAGTCCACGGTGATGATGGCCAGCGGCATCGACCCGGACAGCGAGTTTGCAGTCAAAGGTCCATTTTTGACGGTGACGGCCGGTGCTGTCCTGAGCAGCGCTGCCCGCAACCCTGAGGTGATGCTGGGTGAAGGCCTGGCCAAAAGCCTCAAGGCCAGCCCCGGCAGTGGCCTGACCTTGCTGGCCAGCACGGCTGATGGCGCACTCAATGCGCTGGACGTGCAGGTGAAAGGCGTGTTTTCCACCGGCGTGCCCGAGATGGACCAGCGCCTTGTGTATACCGACGTGGCCACTGCGCAACGGCTGCTCAATAGCACCCGGGTGTCGAGCCTGGGCGTGTTTCTGGCGCGCATGGAACTCACCGAGCCGGCTCGGGCAAGGCTGGCGGCTGCGCACCCGGCGCTGAAGGTCAAGACCTGGCTGGACCTGGCGTTTTTCTACCAGGCGGTCAAGAACCTTTACAACCGCATCTTTGGCACCCTGGGCCTGATCATTGGTGTGATTGTGGTGTTTGTGGTGACCAACGCCATGGCAATGGCAGTGATCGAGCGCACCCGAGAGATTGGTACCCTGCGTGCCCTGGGTACGCTGCCAGGGCAACTGCTGTATGCGCTGGGACTGGAGGGCCTGCTGCTGGGTGGTGTCGGTGCCCTGGCCGGAGCCCTGCTGGCCCTGGGGGTGACTGGTTTTTTGCTGGTCGTGCCCGCTGAGATGCCGCCCCCACCCGGTCAAACCAAAGGCTATCCGCTGCTGATTGCTTTTGACGCACTGATGTACCTGGGGACCATGCTCAGCATGGTGGGGTTGACGGTGCTGGCCAGTGTGGCGGTGGCACGCAAGACCATCAACCTGCCGGTGGTTGAAGCACTGGCGCATACATGAGCCAAGTTTCGAGTCAATAAATACTATACATATCGTAGCTGTCAGCGCTTTCTCAATAAGGGCTGGAAGGCGAAATGATCTATAAAATCTAAGGAGCATTGTGATGAAATCCAAAGTCCTGCCCACCGTCTGCCTGCTGCTCGGGGCCATGTCTGCCCTGGCGCAGGATGTCCCCGCCATGCTCAAGGCGGCTGACCATTTCCGCATGAGCGCCGAAAACCTGGAGGTGGACACCCTGGTTCAGGTCATGCAGGTGGACGGCACGCCCGACAAGGAGCGCCGCTACAAGGTGTTTGTGCAGGCCAATCGCCAGTCGCTGGTGCTGATGCAAAGCCCGGCCGAAAAAGGCCAGAAACTGCTGATGCTGGGGGACGACTTTTGGCTCTTGATGCCCGACAGCCAGCGCCCCTTGCGCATCACGCCGATGCAAAAACTGCTGGGAGATGCCTCCACCGGCGACATCGCCAACCTGCGTTGGGCCGACGATTACAACGGCCAAACGGTGAATGAGGAACGCTGCGAGCCGCCGCGCACTGCCAGTCAGGCAGCGCCTGCCGAGGCCAGTTACCCCTGCCTGCACCTGAGCCTGAACGCCAGGCGCAAGGGGGTGAGTTACCAGCGCATCGAGCTATGGGTCGGCAAGGCGCGCCTGGAGCCGCTCAAGGCTGACTTGTATGTGCTGTCGGACAAGCTGGCCAAACAGGCGGTGTTCGTGTTTGACAAATCGAGCGCACCAAGCCTGGTGACCGAAATGGTGCTGACTGACCAAGTCAGCAACCACAAAATCACGCAGGTCCGCTACCTGAGCCGCAAGCCGCGCCAGGTGGCCGCCGAGTGGCTCAATCCGATGTTTCTGGTGCGCAACCCGCCACTGGACTGAAACCCATGCGAACGCTTTTTTTCGTGGCCGCATGCGCCTGGCGGTCCGGCCTGGCCAGGGCAACCCGGCTGGCGGCATGCGCTGCTGTGACGCTGACTGCGGGTGTGGACGGGGCCTGGGCGCAGGACGGTGCGCTGCCGCTGGATGGCAAACTGCGTCTGCAATGGGATGAGCGCCGCGCCAGCGGCACCGGGGCGCAAACCGGTGCCGCCACCGCCGCGCTGGAACTGCGCAGCAACGCAAGGCATTGGAGCGCCATCGCCACGTTGCAGCACCAGGGCGATGCCTCGCCGGGCCAGGTGGACCGGGCCTGGTTCAACCAACTCAGTGCCGGCGTGGAGGCCGGCGGCTGGCAGTTCAGCGCGGGCAAAAAGATCGTCGCCTGGGACGTGGCCTACGCCTTTCGACCCAATGACGTGGTGCAACAGGAGGAGCGTCGCACGCTGGTGGGCAGCACCCCTGAGGGGCGTGGTGTGCTGATGGCCGAACACTTTGACGCGGATACAGCTTGGGCGCTGGTCTGGGCCAATCCAACCCATGACCGTGCCGCTCAAGGTGCGCAAGAGCCCGCGCTGGCGGCGCGGGTTTACCAGCGCCAGGGCGCGGTTGACTGGCACGGCTTTGCCCGGCTGGGTGCCCACACCGGTGCCAGCCTGGGCGTGGCAGCGGCCTGGGTGGCCAGCGATGCGCTGGAACTTCATGCATCGCTGCGGGCGCTGCACAGCGCCGACCTGCAACTGCCT
>JAIFMA010000146.1 GCA_020048795.1 Rhodoferax sp. | reverse complement strand
ATGCGGCTGAGTACACGCCCTTTGAACTCGGCCAGCAGACCAGTCTGGCGGATCCCAGGTTTGTCCAGTTGCCGCCTATTGCTACAGTATTGGAAGCTACCAGCGAAGACGAGGTAAGGGCTGAAGGCCAAAAAGTCTTAAATAAATTGAAAGAAATCCCGGTCCAGCTGGTGACCACGTTGACAGAAGTGGGCACACTGGAGGTGCATTGTGAAAGCCTCGCCGACAGCCAAACGCGCTGGCTGCTGGCGTTTGACCTGCGCCATCACGCCAGCCCTGCCGCGGTGGCCAATGCTTCGAATCTTGATCAGGCCAGGGGGCCCACTTCGGCGGCCTCGATGTCGGCTGATGCGACTGCAGTCCGGGCTGCCTGCACCAGCGCAGACAGCGCGCCCACGCTGCCGTCGGCAACACGCCTGGCGCAGGCGCGGCAAAAAATTCAGCATGTTTTTGCCGCCAGTGGCCCGGCGCTGCCGACCAAAGAGGTCAAACAACTGCGTCTGCAACTGGAGCAGGTGCTGGGTGAGCGCAGTGGCTGGGCCACGCCCGAGTTGCGCCAGCTGTTCGATGCCCTGTGGCTGCACGTACGCGGGCGCAAACGTTCGGTGGAACACGAACGGGTGTGGCTCAACCTGGCCGGCTTCTGCTTGCGCCCCGGCTTTGGCGACCCGCTCGATGCCTGGCGGCTACAGCAACTGTGGGCCCAGTTTGCGGCGGGCGTACAACACAGCAAGGACAAACAAGTCTGCACCGAGTGGTGGACCCTGTGGCGGCGCGTGGCCGGTGGCCTGGCCGCTCCCGAGCAACTGCGCCTGCTCGACGACTTTGGCTACAACCTGCACAGCAACGAGCGCGGTCCGCTGGCCGGCACCACCCCACCTGTCAAGGGCAGCGACGACGACATGCTGCGCCTGGGGGCCTCGCTGGAGCGCATCCCGGTGGATTACAAACAAGAGATCGGTGACTGGCTGCTGGCGCGCCTGCACAAATCGCTGTCCAGTGCCAGCAAAAGCGCCGACCCGGCCCCGCTGGGCGACGCCAGCCTGACACTGTGGGCGCTGGGCCGCATCGGCGCGCGCGAGCCGCTTTACGGCCACAGCCACGACGTGGTGCCGCCTGAGACCGCCAGCGCCTGGATTGAAGTGCTGCTGGCGCTTGACTGCCCGCGTCACCGACGACCGCACCCGCGACCTGTCGCCCGCCTTGCGCAGCCGCATCAGCGCCCGGCTGCCAGCCCTCAAGGTACCGACTCTGTGGCAACAGATGCTGCAACAGCGCGTGACGCTGGATGCTGCCACCGAACGCCGCATGTTTGGTGAAGCCCTGCCGCCGGGCTTGACGCTGATCACCTGATTTATCTATAAAAAATGGCTCCAGCGCACGCCGGGTATGCGCTAGCAGCTATCAAAAATATAGTTTATTCGGGTTGGCGTGACAGCATTCCCGCCGCGGATAGTGGCCCGGGCAGGCCCACCGATTTGCCGGAAATTTATGCCAAATCAGGCTGTAGCGCTTATACAGAAAGCGTTGGCAGCTATTGGTTTGATACCACTGGTGGCATCATGCCGTGATATTGGGGTCTGAGCCCAATTCGGTTTGACGCATCTGATATCAGCAGCCGTAGTGGCTCGAATCGGGATCCGACCCCAACATCACTGTGCCGACGGTGATTGGCAGCGACTGGAATCCGGCTATCGAAATAGCCACAGCCGGTGGCTGATTTGAAAAAAGGGGCACCAGCCGAGATTCGCGCCTGCCGCCGTTGCGACCAGGTCCAAAAACCCGGGACAGTGTGCCAAATCACTTTCCTGGCGGATCAGGAACTCTGACCTTGGGTAAACCCGGTGCTGCCGATGCTCCTCAACCGCATGGCAAGCGATGGCAAGGACGCGATGGCGCGCCCCGCCGATATCAGTTGGCCGACCCGTGGTTCATTGCAGATGTGTGCGTTTTGCTTGTTGCAGATCAATACCGAAGCGCCAAGGCCGGGCCTAAACTAGGCAGCGCCAGGCAAGTCGTTGACTTTTTTGGTGTCTGGATAATTTACGAGGATTTCATCGTGAAACTGTTTGCACTGTCCGCATTGAGTTTTCTGCTGCTGTCGGGTTGCGGTGAAAAAGCCGTAGAACCGACGGCCAAACCAGCCACCCGGCCGTTTGAAGGCCAGTCGATTTCGGTCATTGTGCCCAAGCTCGATGCCCGCCTGATTCGCGGCCCCATCCTTGATGAGGTCGCCGGGTTTGAGGCCCGCACTGGTGCCAAAGTACGGGTACTGACACCGGGCTGGAACGAGACCATCGAGAAGATTGACCAGTCGATCAAATCGCCCGATGCCAACTTCGACATCTATGTGGCCATTTCCATGTGGAGCGGCACCTTGCTCAGCGGTGACCATATTGAACCGGTGCCCGATGCCATCAAGAAAAAAATCAATTGGGACGACGTGTTGCCGATCTACCGCAACACCGTGCTGTCCTGGAACAACGTGGCCTACGGTTTGCCCTACGACGGCGATTGCATCAACCTGTATTACCGCAAGGATTTGTTTGCCAACCCGGACTACCAGGCACGCTTCAAGAAAAAATACAAATACGATCTGGCCCCGCCGGCCACCTGGAAAGCCTATCGTGACGTGGCCGAGTTTTTTACCGGCTGGGACTGGAGCGGTGACGGCAAGCCTGACTACGGCATGGCCGGCAACCGGGTCAAGGGCGATATCTCGATGCTGCAATTTTTTGCCCAGGCGGCAGCCCACGCCAAACATCCGGATGACCCGGCCTATTATTTCGATCCGAAAACCCTGAAACCCCGCATCAACAACCCCGGCTTTGCGCGGGCACTGGGGATCTGGATTGACACCCTGAAGTTTGGTCCTCCGGGCATGGCCAATTTTGCCGGCCACGATGTGCGCAACAGCTTTGTCAACGGCCAGACCGCCATGGCGATTGACTGGGCCGACATGGGTGTGCACGCCGTCAACGCGCCTTCGTCGGTGATCAAGGACAAAATTGGTTATGCCCAGATTCCCGGCAGCACGCAGGTGTTCAACAGCCTGACCGGCCAATGGGACCAACGCCCCAATCAGGTGTCTTCGATCAGTGGCAACTGGACATTTTTTGTCAGCAAGGCTTCCAAAAACAAGGCACTGGCTTTTGAGTTTGCCGCGCACATGACCTCCCCGGAGCTGACCAAGAAAATGACAGCCATGAGCGGCACCGCCGTCAACCCGTCGCGCAAGTCGCACTTTGATCACCCCGAGGCCTGGAACCAGTCGGGCTTTTCGACCGAGTCCGCCAAAGCCTACCTGGAGGAAATCACCAGGTCGCTGTCCAAACCGAATGTGGTGTACGACATCACCATTCCGGGTGCCGGTGAGTATTACCAGGTGTTTGACGCGTTTGTTTTCAAGGCCGTCAGCGGTGAGTTGTCAGTGGCCAGGGCGCTTGACCAGGCGGCCGCCCAGTGGGAAAAAATCACCGACCGGCTGGGCCGCGACAAGCAGATCGCTTATTACCAGGCATCGCTGAACGTGGGCAAATAACCCGGCACGCACTGTGCGATTGGCGCAACTGAGCATTCGAACCCTGTCTTTGTATGGGTTCGGGTTGCTGATTGTGGGGGCCCTGATCAGCGGCATCACGGTGGCTTACCTGATCTTCGACTACGGTGCCGTTGTGGCGCGCCAACGGGCCGTGGATGACTCTTACAAGTCGGTATTGGCGCTGAAATACCACACCGAGCGCCTGCTTTCCACCCCCGAGTTGACCAAACAGCGGCAACAGTGGGTGGCCTCTGTTGATGAGTTTGAAGCCAAGTTGCCAGGGCTGCGGCAGGCGTTTCCGACAGAAATGCTGGCCATTGACACGGCCTGGAAGTCGATACGCATTGAAATTGACGAGATGGGGCATCAGTTCTTGAGCCCGGTGTTCAGCGAGGGCAGTCTGATGGAGAAGTCGCTGCTGCGCCGCTTTGGCGAGGGTCTGAACGCCAACGAAGCCGGCGAATATTACGTGGCAGTGCGCACCCTGGTGAATTCCATTGATTTTTTGCAACAGCGGCAAAATTTCTTGCTGGATGACCTGAAGCAGCTCAATGATCGTGTTCGTGGCCAGAGCGACCAGCAACTCGGGCAAACCAGCCGCTTGCTGGTGCTGGTGTCGCTGACCTCGTTTTTTGCTTTGGCGTTGTTTGCCGCCGTGATGTTCTATCTGACCGGTCGCATCGAGCGCCAACTGCTCAAATCCCAGAACCATCTGCGCCACACGCTGGGTACCCTGGAGTTCGAACAGGCGCAGATGCGCACCTTGGTCGCCACCATCCCGGCGCTGATCTGGCTCAAGGATGCGCAAGGGGTTTATCTGGCCTGCAACCCACCCTTTGAGCGTTTGTATGGTGCCAAAGAGTCCGAGATTCTGGGCAAGACCGACTATGACTTTGTCGACCGGCAGACAGCAGACTTTTTTCGGACAAATGACCGTCTGGCGGCGCAAGCGGGCAGCCCGAGCATCAATGAAGAGTGGCTCAGTTTCAAGGCCGATGGGTATCGTGGGCTGTTTGAAACCACCAAAACGCCCATGCTGGCAACCGATGGCAGCCTGATCGGTGTGCTGGGCATGGCCCATGACATCACCGAACGGCGCAGCACCCAGGACGAGTTGATGCGCCATCGGGATCACCTCGAAGAGTTGGTGCAAGCGCGCACCGCCGAGCTGGCCGAGGCGAAAGTGGTGGCCGAAGATGCCAATCGCGCCAAGAGTGCTTTTTTGGCCAACATGAGCCACGAGATTCGCACACCGCTGAACGCGATCATTGGCTTGACCTATTTGCTGCGCCGCGATGCGGTGTTGCAGCGGCAGATCGGGCAACTCGACAAGGTCACCGAATCGGCACGGCATTTGCTGGGTGTCATCAACGATATTCTCGATTTTTCCAAAATTGAGGCAGGCAAGCTGACCCTGGAATCTGCTGATTTTGAGCTTGAAGCCCTGTTTCGATCGGTTTACGACTTGATCGGCGATCAAGCCGCCAGCAAGGGGCTGGAAGTGGTAATTGACATTGATCCCGATATACCGCGCCACCTGATTGGCGACCGCATGCGGCTTGGGCAGATTTTGATCAACTTTGCCACCAATGCAGTCAAATTCACGGAACGTGGTCACGTGATTTTGTCTGCCAGGCACCTGTCGGCCGAGCTGACCCGGTGTGTTATTCGGTTCGACGTGACTGACAGCGGCATCGGCTTGTCGGTCGAGCAGCAGGCCCGTTTGTTTCAGGCTTTTGAACAAGGCGATGCTTCGACCACGCGCAGATTTGGCGGCACGGGTCTGGGTTTGGCGATCTGCCGGCGCCTGGCTGAGCTGATGGGTGGCAGTGTGCGGGTGAGCAGTGAATGGGGCCAGGGCAGCACTTTCAGCCTGGAGGCACTGTTTGCCGTGCCACCGCTTCAGTCCGAATCCGCGCTGGTGCCAGATCCGGCGATTGCCGGGGACGAGAAGCGGCGCATCCTGGTGGTGGATGACCACCCGCAAAGCTCCACCGTACTGGTGCGCTTGCTGCAGCGCTTTGGCATGCAGGCTACGGCGCTTTGCAGCGGCGCGAGTGCCATTGCCGCTGTCGCACAGGCACTGGCGGTTGGCATGCCCTTTGACCTGGTGCTGGTGGCGGCCCAGATGCCCGACATGACGGGTAACCAGACCGTGCTGGCTATTCGCGAGACCGCAGGCACCGCTGCGCCAAAGATCATCCTGATGCTCGGACATGGTGCCGAGCAACCGGCAGAGTTGTTGCGCCTGGGTGTGGTGGCCTGCATGATGCATAAGCCGGTAACGGCTTCCTGTCTTTACGATGCCCTGACGGAGGTGTTTACCGGCCAGAGCACGCGCCGCCGCCTGCCTTCAGGCGGCATCAGCCTGGCGCAGGCACAGTTCAAGGGGCGGCGCGTGTTGCTGGCAGAAGACAACCCGATCAACCAGGCGGTAGCCCTTGACCTGTTGGCAGAGATGGGCCTGACGGTTGACCTGGCCCAGGACGGAGAGATTGCCGTCAACATGGCCAAAGCGGTCAGCTACGACCTGATCCTGATGGACATCCAGATGCCACGCAAAGACGGTCTGGAGGCCACGCGCGACATCCGCAGCCTGCCAGAGCGCCAGCAGGTGCCAATTCTGGCCATGACGGCCAACGTGTTTGACGAGGATCGGCAGGCCTGCCTGTCGGCCGGCATGAATGATCATGTGGCCAAACCGATTGACCCAGACGCGCTGGTCAAGGCGCTGCTGCGTTGGTTGCCGCCGACTGCGCTGCCCGACCAGGTTTTGCTATCCCCCGCTGCCAGCTTGCAGGCACCGCCCGATGCGCCATCCTTGCAGGCACTGCGCGCCGTACCCGGCCTTGATGTGGATGGGGCCTTGCGTCTGGTACGCGGCAAACTGCCTTCCTATTTGCGGGTTCTGACCTTGTTTGTCGAGGGCCACGCCGATGCCGTGGTCACGCTGCAAAGCCTCATTGAACGCCAGGACTATTCTGCGGCAGAGCGCGCGGCGCATACCTTGAAAGGCAGCGCCGGCAATGTGGGAGCGCTGGCCATCGGACAGCTTGCGGCAGCGCTTGAGCGCGCCATCAAACACAAGTCCCAAAACGAGCTGACCGGCTTGCTCGATCAGCTTGCCCTGGAACTGCCGGTTTTCATCGCCACGGTTCAGGCCGCGCTGCCGACACCGGCCTTGATACCGATGCCAAACCAGCCCACCGCATTGAGCCATACCGAGCGGCTGCGAGTGGTGGCAAGCTTGAGATCACTGCTGGAAGCCGATGACATGGGCGCACGGCGGTTTTTTGAACAGCACCGGCCGGAATTGACCGACACTCTGGGGCTTGTGACTGCCGAAAAACTTGGCAAACTACTTGAGCAGTTTTTGTTTGAAGAGGCACTTGCCTTGTTGAATGGCCAAAAATGAACCCGTCGCCTGTTGTCCTGGTGGTTGATGACCAACCCGAAAACCTCGCCATTTTGGGTGAGTTGCTGGAACCCTATTACCGGGTCAAGGTGGCCAATTCGGGAGAACGGGCGTTGCGTGCGGCGGTGTCACTGCCGCGTCCGGACTTGATTCTGCTGGATGTGATGATGCCTGATCTGGACGGCTATCAGGTGCTGGCCCGGCTGCGAGACAACCCGCTGACACGGCATATTGCTGTGATTTTTGTGACTGCGCGTGATGCGGCATCTGACGAAGAAAAAGGGCTGGAGCTGGGTGCAGCCGACTACATTACCAAACCGATCAGACCGCTGGTGGCGCTGGCGCGGGTCAAAACACAACTGGAGAACAAGCGGGCACGGGACTGGCTGGCAGATCAAAACGCATTTTTGGAACAAGAAGTGCTGCGGCGCATGCATGACAACGAGTTGGTGCAAAACGCCAGTCTTCATGCCCTGGCGATTCTGGCGGAAACCCGCGATTCCGACACCGGCCACCACATTCACCGCACCCAGGCCTACGTCGAGGTGCTGGCCCATGCGATGAGCGAACTGCCGGTCTATCGGCATTTGTTGTCGGATGAGCAGTTAAGGCTGATCGTGCGGGCCGCGCCTCTGCATGACATTGGCAAAGTCGGAATCCCCGACCACATTTTGCGCAAGCCAGGCCGGCTGACCGCGCCAGAGTTTGAGGTGATCAAGACCCACAGCCGGATTGGTGGTGACGCGATTGCACTGGCGATTCAGCGGGTCAGGGACGCGGACCGCTCCACCTATCCGGTGGACGGTTACCCGCTGGCCTTTCTGGATGTGGCGCGGCAGATTGCCATGTGGCATCACGAGCGCTGGGATGGCAATGGCTACCCGGACCAACTGCAGGGTGACGCGATCCCGATCGGGGCACGCATCATGGCTGTGGCGGATGTGTTTGACGCGCTGACCAGCAAGCGCATCTACAAGGAGCCGATGCCCGTCAATAGCGCCACCGACATCATTCTGAGCGAGCGAGGAGGGCATTTTGACCCCGCTCTGGTTGACATTTTCTCTGAACTGCGCAGGGAATTAGCCGCCATTTCGCTGCGTCTGGCTGATGCCATCTGAATCAGGCAGGGTTGTTCCAGCCACGGTTTCGAGGCCAGAGCGGCCGGCGTGTGCGGCGAACTGAACACCCAACTGGTGCGCTCGTTTAGTTGGCTAAACTTCGCGTCTTGCGCCTAGCGCTGCATCCCGTCAGCTCTCGCCATCAACGGTGCATTTGTAATTTCTGCATGCCTCAGCCCCAACTGGCATGAATCCAGCGCAATGCCCCGGATGAGGAAAGAAAATTCACGGTCGAGGTGCTGCTCACAGATACCGGAAAAGTCCATTGAAGACATCGACTTCGGATGTTCAACCGGGCAGGCCTGCGCCGACCCGTACCCCCGATTGACCCCCAGGCTTACTTTTTGGCGCTGACTGGCGTTCATCGGTTGGCACCATTTGCCGGATAATGTCGGGCAGCTTTCACCTGAATCAGATCGATCAAAATGGCCCCCTCTATCCAAGTGTCGGAACATGAGTTCCTGCGGTTTCAGGCTCGCCATCCTTTCAAAAGTCAGTTTGTGCCCGGAAACGTTGATATTCTGGCCGCTCCCGATGTGTTGGTGCCCTGTGTTGTCCGCCACCCGGGTGTGTTGTCGGGTGAACGTCTTCAGCCAGCTTGCTGCTGCCATCGAAATCCGGTGCCGTCAGGGCAACAAGGGGTGGCCGATCATCAGCCCGATGCCGGGTGATCTGCTGCAATTGAGCAGCCTTCACACGAGTACTGATTAATGCAAACATTTCCGACGCAGACGGCTTGGTGTTCTGATGCCATTGCCAGATTGTGTGTGTCTGGGCGCAAAGTTGCGGGCAGTGCACTGGAACGACCCGGCGAAGCAACAACGACCCGGAAGATTTTTTGGAAATGGCATGAGATGTGTCTTGGGTTCGTCTTTCTCTGCCTCATGATGCTGCTCCGCCCTGCTGGTGCTGGCGAAGCGGCCCAGCGATACATCGAATTCACGCCGGCAGAAAAGGCCTACATCGAACAGGTCGGGGCTATCAAAATGTGTGTTGACCCGGACTGGGCACCGTTCGAGAGCATCAACAGACAGGGTCAGCACGAGGGTATTGCAGCTGATCTGATACAAATGGTCGCGAGCCGCGTGGGGCTGCGCATTGAACTTTATCCGGCCAGGGATTGGGACGAGAGCCTGGCAGCTTCAAAAAGCAAGCGCTGCCAGATCATGAGCTTTCTGAACCAGACACCAACACGCGAGGTCTGGTTGAACTTCACCGCCCCGATTTTTTTCGACCCCAATGTCATCATTACCCGCGAAGAGCATGGTTTTGTTGCCGATGCCAGGGGCTTGCAGAACGAAACGATTGCGTTGCCGCGTGGCACCATGGTTGAAGAGCGCGTGCGCCGCGATTTTCCCAACCTGAAGCTTGTGCTCACGGCGAACGAACCCGAGGCTATGGTTTGGGTTTCCGAGCGCAAGGCCGACCTGACGATTCGCTCTTTGATCGTGGCGGCCAATGCCATCAAGAAAGAAGGCCTTTTCAACCTGAAGATATCCGGTCAGATTCCTGAATACGCCAACCAACTGCGAATCGGCGTGCTCAAGGAGGAAGGACTGCTACGGTCGATTCTTGACAAGGGGGTGCAGACCATCACAGCGCAGGAGCGTGAAGCAGTCTCGAACAAACATGTGCTCATCAACGTCCAGCAGGGTATTGACTACCGGCTGGTTTGGCAAATTCTGGTGGGCGCGAGCTTTGTGTTGTTGCTGGTGATATTGTGGAACCGCAAGCTGAACGCTCTCAACGTTGAGCTGGAGCGGCTTTCAGTCACCGACCGGCTGACCGGACTGTTTAATCGGGTCAAACTCGATGGGGCCTTTGAAGCCGAAATTCACCGCGCCATCCGTTTCAAGCGGCCGTTTAGCATCATCATGCTCGACATCGACCATTTCAAGGATGTCAACGACACCCACGGACATCAAGTCGGCGATCAGGTGCTGGTTGCGGTAGCCCGGCTGCTAAAAGCAAATACCCGTGAAACAGACATCGTTGGGCGCTGGGGTGGCGAGGAGTTTTTGATCATTTGCGTGCAAACGGACGCTCAAGGGGCGCTGAAGCTGGCCGAAAATCTCTGCCTGAAATTTCAGCATCACCATTTTGCGGTAGTGCACCACAAGACGGCCAGCCTGGGCGTTACCACCTACCTTGCAGGCGATCAGTCCAATGACATGGTGGCGCGTGCGGACGCGGCCCTTTATGCGGCCAAGAACAAGGGCCGCAACCGGGTCGAGATCATGTAGGTCAATTGACCTGAAAGCCAATCTGAATGAGCGCAAGAAGCTACAAAGTAAATAGCAAGACTGGTTGCGTCGGCGGCTCACGCCTTACCGGATGTAGCCGGCACCGGGTCGCCCGCCGGGCCATGGCACCATGCCTATCTGCCCACAGCCCCATACAACCAGGGCTGATCGAGCAAGTGTTTGCCAGCCAGCCGCATCGCCAGGTCACGGCCAAAACGTAGCCAGCCGGTGGCGTGAAAAATATCGCCATTGCGAATGGCGCGTGCCTGTACCTGCGCATTGCGCTGCCAGCGCTGGCGGGCGTAGTCCTGCAGCAGGGTGTGCAGGGGGGGTTTGTGCGCTGCATCCCGGTCCGGCGCAAACACCCAGCCTGCGGCCAGAATCCTGGCCAGCGCGACCGCATCCTCGATGGCCATCGCTGCGCCCTGCGCCAGATAGGGCAGCATCGGGTGCGCTGCATCACCCAGCAGTGCCACCCGGCCAATGGCATGCTGGTGTGCACCGGTCATGGGTGGGCGGATGCTCAGGGGCCACAGGCGCCAGTGGTCAATTGCGCCGATCAGCGCATTCAGCGGTGCACAAGTGGCGGCAAGTGCACGCCGCAAATCCTGCGCATTGGCACTGTGATCCCAGTTGGACATGTCACCCTGCGGGCTGCCATGGACGATGGCCACAACATTGAGCCAGGCACCAGCACGCACCGGGTACTGCACCACATGCAATCTTGGGCCTAGCCAGATGCTCACCTGCTGACTTCGCAGTGGTGCCGGCAAGTCGTCTTGCTTCACCATCGCGCGGTAGGCCAAATGCCCGGTGGGCTGAGGGCTGCCGTCTGCCAGTAGTTGCTGGCGCAGACTGCTGAAGCCGCCATCAGCGGCCACCAGCACGTCACCCGTCACCCGGCTTTCATCGGCCAACTGCAAACTCACGTCAGATGGGCTCTGTAACACTGCCACGACGTGACTGTTCAAATTGAGCTCAACATCAGCCCGTTGACGCAGTGCCTGCACCAGCAAACCATGCAAATCAGCGCGATGAATCGTGGCGTAGGGTGCGCCGTAGCGTTGTTCAGCGGCCTCGCCAAGCTGTAGCTGGCCCAGCATGGAGCCCGACAAGGCACTGCGCACCAGCAAGCGCCCAGGCAACGCGACCACCTGCCCCAAGGCTTCTTTCAAGCCCAGACCATACAGCGCCCGCATGGCGTTTGGCCCCAGTTGAATGCCTGCCCCGACCTCGGAAAACTCGGTGGCACGCTCATACAGCGCCACCTGCGCGCCGGCCCGCCCGCAAGCCAACGCGGCCGCCAAGCCACCCATGCCGCCACCCACAATCAACATCTTGCCCATCATCCTTGATTCCCTCGTCACCGGACTTTTGCGAGCATTGTCAACAGGCATCAATTCAGCAAGCTGACAGCTTCAGGTAAAAAGCCAGCCTGAGGTCAAGCCGGTTGGCGCACCACCAGCACGACCAGGCGAAGCAATAGCGACACGGAGGATATGGAACTCGAATCAGGGGCCAAACAAAATGGCTGGGCCCCGGCCGGGGTGCCGATGTTATGGCAGCCCAAGCCATCAAGATGCCTGCCTGCCCCGTGTCACTCAGGGGCACCGCTACCCCAACTGGGCCCAGGCTTTGTCCAACCGCTTGACGCTGACGGGCTGCGGCGTGCGCAGCTCCTGGGCAAAAAAACTCACCCGGAGTTCTTCCAGCAACCAGCGAAATTCTTGCAGGCGATCGTCCATCACGCCTTTGCGCTCGGCCACCAGTCGCCAATAGCGCTGCTCCAGCGGGCGCAGTTCGGCCAGACGCGCGGCATCGCGTGCCGGGTCCGTACGGTATTTGTCGAGCCGGGCCGTGATGGCCTTTTGGTAGCGGGCAAAGTGCTGTAAGGCGGGCCAGGGTGTTGCGCTCAGGAACTTCCTGGGCATCAGGCGGGCGAGTTGCTGGGCTGCATCAGCAGCCGCTTCCGGGGCGTTCTTGCTGTCCTTGATCTTGCGCGCGGCCACCGCGTACTCGTTCAGGATGACTGCTGCCAAACGGGCCACCTCGGTGCAGATCAGGGTCAGGCGAGCGCGCCCTTCATCGCTGCGTTTTTTGAAGGCAAATTCGTCGGTTGGCAGGGGGTCAAGCAAAAAAGTGCGTTCCAGTGCCACCTGAATGATCTGCTCGCGCAGTTCTTCCAGCGTGCCGCCGGCACCAGTGCCATCCGGGGTTTTGCCGACCTGCATAAACGTCACCGCCATTTTTTGCAGTTCGGGCAGGTTTTTCTCCAGGTACTTGAGGGCATCCCTGATTTGCAGTGCAAAAAGCCGGCACAGTCCGGCCCGGTGCCGGGCGGCGGCCACCTCAGGCTGGTCAAACACCTCGATGGTTACCGCATCCGCACGGTCGAGCAGTGCGGGGTAGCCAATCAAGGTCTGACCCCCTTTTTGAATCTCGAGTAGCTCCGGCAACTCACCAAAAGTCCAGCCGGTGTACCGGACACCGGCCGTCGAGTCTGCTTGATGGGTCGTTCCAATTACTTCACTTTTTGTAGCTTCCAGCGCTTTATCAGAAAGGGCTGAAGGGCTTTTTTCCTTGAATTCAGGGACGGCAGCCACGGTTTTGGCCAGCTTGAGCCCTGCCAGAGCCTGAAACGCACCACGGGCCAGCGAGCCGAGTTCTGCCTTCAGGGCACCCAGGTTGCGCCCAACGCCCAACTGGCGCCCATGCTCATCGACCACGCGAAAATTCATGAAGAAATGCGGCTGCAACATGTCAACCTTGATATCGGCACGCACCACGTCCACCGCCGTGGCCAAGCGCACCAGCTTGAGCACCGCTTCAGTCAGCGAGCCGTGGCCAAACAGCGCCGCCTCATTCAACTGAATGGCCATTTTGTTGGCCGACTCAGGCAGTGGCACCAGACGAGAGCGCGGGCGTTGATGCAGGGTTTTGATCAGCGCCTGGATCTTGTCCTTGAGCATGCCCGGCACCAGCCATTCGCAGCGCTCCTCGTTGACCTGATTCAATACAAAAATAGGCACTGTCACGGTCAGACCGTCTTTGGGGTCGCCGGGTTCGTGCAGGTAAGTGGCGGCGCAGTCGACACCGCCCAAGCGGATGGTTTTGGGGAACGACTGCGTTGTGATACCCGCTGCTTCATGGCGCATCAACTCTTCTTTGCTCAGCAGCAGCAGTTTCGGGTTGATCCTGACGGCCTCACGGTACCAGGCATCGAAACTGAAGCCGCTGCACACATCGGCGGGCAACTGCTGGTCGTAAAAAGCGTAGATCAGTTCATCGTCCACCAGCACGTCTTGCCGGCGCGCCTTGTGCTCCAGATCTTCCACCTGCCTGATCAGCTTCTGGTTCGCCGCCAAAAACGGCAGTTTGGTGTCCCACTGGCCACCGACCAGCGCCTCGCGGATAAAAATCTCGCGCGCACCGACCAGATCGACCCGGCTGTAGTTGACGCGCCGGCCGCTGTAGATCACGATGCCGTACAGCGTGGCACGCTCCAGCGCGTTGACTTCAGCGGCTTTTTTCTCCCAGTGCGGATCAAGCAATTGCTTTTTCAGCAGGTGTGCACCGACCTGCTCCAGCCATTGCGGCTCAATCGCCGCAATGCCCCGGCCAAACAGGCGCGTGGTCTCCACCAGTTCGGCCGCCACGATCCAGCGGCCGGGCTTTTTGACCAGATGAGCACCGGGGTGCGGGTAAAACTTGATGCTGCGGGCACCCAGGTATTCGCCGCTGGCCCCATCGGTCTCCAGCTTGCACCCTATATTGCCCAGCAAACCCGCCAGCATCGACAGGTGCAACTGCTCGTAACTGGCAGGCGCGTTGTTGATGCGCCACTTGTGCTCTGCCACCACGGTGTGCAACTGGCTGTAGATATCGCGCCACTCGCGCACCCGGCGAACGCTGACAAAGTTCTGCCGCAACAACTGCTCGTACTGCCGATTGCTCAGCTTGTGGGAGTTAATTGGGGTCAGAGTCCGATTGTTTTCATTTTTTGGATGCGGTGAATTAATCTGACTCTGACCCCAATTAATTTGTTGAGCCTGGCCGCCACGGGCGGTCTCCAGCCATTTCCAAAGTTTCAGGTAGCCGCTGAATTCGCTTTTTTCGTCGTCAAACTTGGCGTGTGCCTGATCGGCTTGCTGCTGTGCGTCCATCGGGCGGTCGCGGACATCCTGGACACTCAGGGCTGACGCAATCACCAGCACTTCGTCCAGCGCCTGGCGACTGCGTGCTTCCAGAATCATCCGACCAACTCGCGGGTCCAGCGGCAGCTTGGCCAGTTCCTGGCCCATCGTCGTGAGTTCGTTGGTGTCATCCACTGCGCCCAGCTCACCCAGGAGCTGGTAACCATCCGCAATGGCACGGCCCGAGGGACTCTCGATGAACGGAAAATCTTCCACCACGCCCAAGTGCAAGGACTTCATGCGCAAGATCACCCCGGCCAAGGATGAACGCAAAATTTCGGGGTCGGTAAAACGCGCTCTGGCGTTGAATTCTTTTTCGTCATAAAGCCGGATGCAGATGCCGTTGGCCACCCGGCCACAGCGCCCGGCGCGCTGGTTGGC
>JAIFMA010000083.1 GCA_020048795.1 Rhodoferax sp. | reverse complement strand
CTCCCAAAACATCCAAAACCACGTCTTCAGGCTCATTTCTGCTTGGAAATGCAGCCGCCGTTCAGGCTCAGACCACGTTGGCTGGGCGGCGGCGGCGGGTGTTGGCGGTATGATAGCCTGGCCGCGCAGGGCAACACTGGCCAATTCCGGTATCGCGCTTTTCGATAACTTTCAATCCGCACATTCAACAGAACCATTCAAACACCCCGATATGCCAGAGCCAGATTCATCATGCCGACTCACAGCCAAAGGACCGCGCATTTATAACCTGTTTCCGCTGCTTTGCGGCTCGGTCCAGCAGTGGGAAGATCATCTGCCGCGCATCGCCGCCATGGGCTTTAATTGGGTCTATCTCAACCCGTTTCATTATCCCGGCTTTTCCGGCAGTCTTTACGCCGTCAAGGACTATTACCGTATCCACGATTTGATGTGGGATGGCGAGCACTCTCTTGAAGAACTGCTTACCTCTTTCTGTCGCAAGGCAGGCGAACAGGGTTTGTTGGTGATGATGGACCTGGTTATCAATCACACTTCCAAAGACTCGCTGCTGGCCGAGCATCATCCTGACTGGTTTCTGCATGAATCCGACGGTTCCTTGCGTTCACCGCGCGCGGTTGACCCGGCTGATACGCGCAATGTCACGATTTGGGGCGATCTGGCCGAAATTGACTACCACAATTCCAATCACCGTGCCAATCTGGTCGGCTATTTCAGTGATCTGATCAGCCACTTTCTCGATTGCGGCATTAGCGGCTTTCGCTGTGATGCCGCTTATCTGGTTCCGGCTGAGGTCTGGTCGGACTTGATCACGCTGGCCCGCAGCAAACGCACTGACGCTACTTTTCTGGCCGAAACACTGGGCTGTCATCTGGACCAGGTGGCAGCCTTGCGCTCGACCGGCTTCGACTATTTGTTCAACAGCGCCACCTGGTGGGATTTCAGGTCGCCCTGGCTGCTTGAGCAATACAACGCGTTTCGTCACATTGGACCTTCCATCGCCTTTCCGGAAAGCCATGACACCGAACGCCTGGCCAGCGGTCTGGAGCGGGACGGTCTGGGCGACCCGGTACTGGTTGAGCGCGCCTACCGCATGCGCTATATGTTCGTCGCCGCGTTCTCGACCGGCGTCATGATTCCGGTTGGTTTCGAGTACGGCTTCAGAACCAGACTCAACGTCGCCCTGACCCGTCCTGAGCACTGGGAACAACCGCTGTTTGACATCAGCGACTACATTGCCGCCGTCAACCAGATGCGCGCCGCTATCCCGGTACTCAACGAGGAAGGCGCACAACGCCAACTGCACACGGGTGACCCGGCTGTGGTCTGCATTTTGCGTCGCGCGTTGGCTGGGTCATCGTGGGTGCTGCTGGTGTTCAATACCAATTTGCAGCAGCGCCTTGATGCCCGCGTCAGCGGGCTCGATGACGATGTGGTGCTGGCGCGCGAGGTGACGCCGGGCCGCCAGGGTGCTGCAGTAACGCTGGCCGAAGCGTTGCCGCTGGAGCCTGGTGAAGCGCGGATTTTCGTCAACCCCTGAGTCCTGCGATACGCCCGAGAATAAACGCTGGCTTTGCGCAGCGCTGTGGACCATATTCAAGGAGAGGTAGATGATTGTCAAAGGCATTGTTTTCGATGTAAATGGAACGCTTACCGATATTCAAACCAACGAATGGCATGACGATGTGTACCGTGTCATCAGCAATCTGTTGTCATATCAAGGCATGGCCATTGAGCCAGCCAACCTCAAGGATATGTATTTCAGGACGATAGAAGATCAACTCAAGCTGAGTGGCCAGCACCACCCAGAGTTCGATGTGAGAGGTGTTTTCAGGACCATCATTGAGCGCTACGCCACCGATTTCACGCGCACCCTGCCGGCTGCAAAGATTGAACAACTGCCGATGATTCTGGCCGAATTGCACCGCAGTGCGTCGCGCTTTCACTTGCAACTCTACCCTGGCGTAGCGGACACCATTCGCCAACTGCACACGCGCTACGCCCTTGCAGTGGTGTCGGATGGTCAGAGCGCCTACGCCATTGCCGAACTCAATGCGGTCAAGCTGTCGGGCTATTTCGACCCGGTTATCGTCTCGGGCGATTTCGGCTACCGCAAGCCCGACCAGCGTCTGTTTGCAACCGCGTTAAACGCCATGAAACTCGATCCGCTAGAGGTGGTCTATGTCGGCAATGATATGTACCGCGATGTACATGGGGCACAGAAGCTCGGAATGAAAACCGTTTTCTTCAAGTCGAATCAGGGTACGCAGGATATTGATGGCGTAAAGCCCGACTACATCATTTACAACTTCCCCGAATTGATCAATGCCATCCACTTTTTTGAGAGCCCGTAATGGCAGGCGGTGCTGGCTTCAGGATGCTCCATTTGTGTTTGTTTCGTCGGCCAGTTTCTTGAGCCGATACAAGACCTCTAACGCCTCGCGTGGGCTTAGTTCATCGAGTTGGGGTTGTAAGCCCAACCCCGCGAAATCTTTGGATGTGGAACCAGGGGTCGCCGCAGAAAACGGAATTTAAAGTACGCTAAGGACGTTGATTTGAGCACTGGCGCCGCTTGGCGCCGTGGTGAACTGTTGGGCTTCTCAAGGTCCGTTGATCCCCGATGGCCACTCAAAGTGCCCCACTTATGACCACCCAAACTGCTCCACCCTGGTTGCTATAACTTGAGGAGCTAACCTGATCACACCAGTGGCTGGCAAGCCACTGGCAGGGCGTTACGGTCTGCCGTGAATGCGTGGCGCGCACCACTTGGTTTCCCAATGCTCCAGGTAGTCGTTTTGTTCTTCGATGCTCTCAAATCGGCGGCCCTTGAGGGCGGTGGCCTGGGTGTGGCGCTGGATCGGTCACGACCTCAGTCTCTGCGCGACTGCACACCCTCACAGTGTCTTTCATGATCGGGGGTGCTGCTCACTCGAATCATGACAGTCAGGCAGGCAGGGTGCCAAGCAAGTGTTCACTGGTCGCCGTCCAGCCCACAATGCCGCCTTGCGCATGGGTCATGGCGATGGTGGCAGTTTTGAACTGCGGGAAGTAACTTTCGGTGCAGTCCACCAGCAGCAGGCCGTCATAGCCGCGGTCGTTGGCTTCACGCATCGAGGTTTGTACACACACCTCGGTGGTGACACCCATAAAAATCAGGTGGCTGATGTTCAGTTGCTGCAGCGTGGTGTGCAGGGCAGTGCCGTAAAACGCGCCTTTTCCGGGTTTGTCGATCACGATTTCACCCGGCAGTGGGGCCAGTTCGGCAATGATCTGGTTGCCGGGCTCACCCTTGACCAAGATCCGCCCCATGGGCCCGACATCGCCAATGCGCAAACTGGGCTTGCCCCGGTCACGTTTGGCCGGCGGGCAATCGGACAAATCCGCCTCATGGGCTTCCCGGGTGTGCACCACCACACCACCGGCGCGGCGCCAGGCGGCCAACACGTTTCGGCAGGCCGGCACAATGGCTGAAAGCAAAGACACATCGTTGCCCAGCGACTCGCCAAATCCACCGGGTTCGATGAAGTCGCGCTGCATGTCGATGATGACCAGCGCCGTGCTGGCTAGGTCAAAAGAAAAGTCAAACGGCTGCGCCACCACGGTGACCGGCTGACTGCGGCTAGAGGGTGAATTCATGCAACGGCCTTTTCTGCTGAATGGTGGGTGTCGTGGTGGGTGCCGCCGCCCATGTGGGCACCCAGTTCCTTGCGGTCGGCCAGGGCGGCGGTGGTTTCGAACACGATCTGGCCTTCGCTCATGACCACGATGCGGTCACTGAGCTCCAGCAATTCGTCAAGGTCTTCACTGATCAGCAGCACGCCGGCTCCGCGCTGGCAGGCCTGGCGTAGCCGGGTGTGAATTTCTTCAACCGCCGCAAAATCCAGGCCAAACACCGGATTGGCGGCAATCAGGATGTTGATGTCACCGGCCAATTCACGCGCCAGCACGGCGCGCTGCACATTGCCGCCCGACAGGCTGGCAATGGGCGCGTTTTCGCCTTGGGTTTTGATACCGTACTCGGCAATCCACTCGCGCGCGCGTTGGCGCCAGGCGGCAAAGTTCAACACCCCCTTGTTGGACAGCGGGGCTTGGTCAAAGTCACGCAAGGCCATGTTCTCCGTCACACTCAGATTGCCAACGCAGGCATTGCGCAAGGGTTCTTCGGGCAGGCTGCGCACCTTCAGGCGGCGGTTCTCCAGGCGGGTGGCGTTGTAGGGATCACCCATGACGCTGACCTGGCCAGCCAGCCGCGCACGTTGCCCCACCAGGGATTCGACCAGTTCGCGCTGGCCATTGCCGGAGACCCCGGCAACCCCCAGAATTTCGCCACAGCCCACGGCAAAAGTCAGCCCGTGCAAGGCCACCGTGCCACGATCGCCGAGGGCCGTCAGACCCTGCACCTGGAGCGCCAGCGGTGGCTTGACTGCAACACTATTGATAGCTACTTGCGCTTTATCCGTAAGGGCTGGAGGCACTTTTGTCTCAAAATTCAGTGGGTTTTGCGCAGATTCCCCCATCATGGCTTGCGCCAGCAATGCCGGGTTGGTGTCGGGCACCCGGCCATGGTGCACGGCCCGGCCCCGGCGCAACACCGTCACCGTGTCGGCATAGGCCATGACCTCGCGGAACTTGTGGGTGATGATGATCACCGTGCATTGCCCGCTGCGGGCAAACTCGCGCACATGGCCCAGCACTTCGTCGGCCTCCTGCGGTGTCAGTACCGAGGTGGGTTCGTCCAGAATCAGCAGGCGCGGTTTCAGATAAAGCTGTTTGAGCAGTTCCAGCTTTTGTTTTTCGCCCGCCGCCAGCTCAGCCGGGCAGGCATCCAGGTCAAGCTGGAACGGTGTGGTCGCCAGAAAGGCGGTTAGTTCGGCGCGTTTGGCGCGCCAGTCAATCCACAGAGGCACCCGGTCCGCCGCCAGAAGCAGGTTTTCGGCCACGCTCATGCCGGGGGCCAGGGTGAAATGCTGGTACACCATGCCAATACCCAGTGCCCGCGCCACCACCGGGTTGCTCAGGGTCTGCTCATGGTCGTCAATCAGGATGCTGCCTTCTTCGGCTTGCTGAAAACCCGCCACACACTTGACCAGCGTGCTTTTGCCGGCGCCGTTTTCACCCAAAAGGGCGTGTACGGTGCCGGGCTCTAGCTTCATGCTGACTTGATCCATGGCGGTGAAGCTGCCAAAACGCTTGGTCAAACCAATGATCTCCAGTGCCAGCGCGCCGGTGGCTGGTTTGGGGGGCGGAATCAGCGTGTGGCTCATCACGCGACCTGTGCTTGTAGTGCATCCAGCACCGCGCCAGAGGGGGCGTGGGCACCAAACACCCCGCCTTGCATGGTGACCATCTTCAGCGCGGCCAGATGGTTGCCGTGGTCGGTGGCGGCAGTGCAGTCCGACAGCAGCAGGCATTCAAAACCGCGGTCGTTGGCATCGCGCATGGTGGTGTGCACACACACGTCGGTGGTGATGCCGGCCAGCATCAGGTTGCAAATGCCACGGGTGCGCAGCACCAGTTCCAGATCGGTGGCGTAAAACGAGCCTTTGCCGGGCTTGTCGATCACCACCTCGCCCGGCTTGGGGGCCAGCTCCGGGATGATGTCCCAACCCGGCTCACCCCGCACCAGAATGCGCCCGCAGGGGCCAGCGTCACCAATGCCCACGCCGTCGGTGCCGATCTGGCGCGAACGCCAGCGCTTGTTGGCCGGCAGGTCAGATAAATCAGGCCGGTGCCCTTCGCGCGTGTGCATCACCGGGTAACCCGCCGCGCGCAGCGCCGCCATCAGGGCTTTCAGCGGTTCAATTGGGGCGCGGGTGAGGCTGATGTCGTAACCCATCTTGTCCACATAACCGCCCACGCCGCAAAAGTCAGTCTGCATGTCGATGACGAGCAAGGCGGTGTTGTCGGGGCGCCAATCACCGTTCCACGGCCAGGCATAGGGGTTGGCTTGGATGACATGCGGCATTGAAGTCTCCGTTAACGGGTGGCTGACAACTCACCCGGGCTGCCCTGGGCCACGCTGCCGGGTTGGCAGGTCAGCACCAGAATCACCAGCGTCAGCACATAGGGCACGGTGTTGAACAGGTGGTAACCCCAGCCAATACCGGCTGACTGCAGCGCCGGCCCAATGGCACCGGCACCGCCAAACAGGGCTGCCGCACCGACACAGCGCCAGGGGCTCCAGCGCGCAAAAATCACCAGCGCCACCGCGATCAGACCCTGACCGCTGGAGATGCCTTCGTTCCAGCTGCCCGGGTAAAACAGGGTCAGCGAGGCACCGCCCAGACCAGCTACCATGCCGCCCAGCGTGGTCGCCACCACCCGAATGCCCACCACCGAATAGCCCAGGGCACGCGCCGCGTGGGACGAGTCCCCGGCCATGCGCACCAGCAAACCATATCGGGTGTATTTGAATGCCCAGGCCATCATCGCCGCCAGCAGCAGGCCCAGCGGCAGTAGCATGTTCACCTGCAAGGCCGACTGCACCGCCGACGAGTCGCTCCACAGCCCCAGCGCCATGGCAGGAAGCTGCGGTGCCTGCGGCTGAATCAGCGGTTTGCCCAGATAAAACGCCAGCCCGGTGCCCAGCATCATCAGGGC
>JAIFMA010000017.1 GCA_020048795.1 Rhodoferax sp. | reverse complement strand
TTGGTGCGCTGATGGCGCGCAGTTGGGACATCTCGCCCACGCTGTGCCAGGCGATTCGGCTGCACCATGACTATGCGGTGGTGCAAGACCCTAAAGTGCCGGAGACCGTGGCACGGCTGATTGCGATGGGCCTGCTGGCTGAAGTGGCCATCGGGCGCTTTGATGGCCACACCAGTTGCACCGAGTGGGACAAGGGCGGCGACTATGCCATGGGTGCCCTGGTGCTCAATGTGCAGGATGCAGAAGACTGGATTGATCGCCTGCTGCATGACTTTGCCAGTGGACTTGGCTAGCGGCGTTTTTCTCGCACCCTTCATTCAACACAAGTTCCCGGTGGGCCCCGAGGAATAGTGGTCAGCCCAACGCAGTGCTACCCACAGAAAGTCTGTATCGCCGCTTCGTGCTCGACCCAGATCAAGCCAGCACAGCCAACAGCCCGGGCACCGCGTGACCCGATGCGGTCCATGGCGCGGCTGAAACAGCGTGTTCTGACACTACTTGTTTTATAGCTGCCAGCGCATACCAAACGGGCGCTAGAAGGCAAAAAGACCGATATTTTGTAGCCGCCTGGCCGCCTTTAGGGAAATTCCTACCCTGACTCGTCCTTTTCCTACAAGCAAATCAGCATTTCCCGATAGTGCAAGCGGGCCGCGGTTGGCAAGATGGCCCATGCCGATAAATTTGCTGATTGTTGATGACTCCGACCTGATACGCGCCAGCCTGCGGGCTCTGCTTGGCAGCGTGGCCGGCATTGCGGCCATCCGCGAGGCCACTACGCTGGCCGAGGCGCTCGACAGCGTTCGGCTTGATCCGCCAAACTTGGTGATTCTGGATCTGAACCTGCCCGACGGCTTGGGCATGGACATCATCGCTCAGCTCAAACAAATTTCACCCACCGTGTGGCTGGCCGTGCTGACCATTCATGCCGACCCGATTTACCGCCAGCGCTGTCTGGCGCTGGGTGCTGACTGGTTTTTTGACAAAGCCACCGAAACCGATGCCCTGCTGGAGGCGGTGCGGCAGGTGGGATTTTCCTGATTTTTTACGACCAAAGGAGCAATCTACGATGAACCACCTGAAAATTTCAACCCGACTGGCCATCATGATTGGCGTTTTGTCAGTTTTGCTGGTGGCCATTGGTACCATCGGCTTGTGGGGCATCAGCAAGTCCAACGACGAGATCCGCGCCTTGCACGATGAGGCCATGGTATCGGCCTTGAAGGCAGACGAATCGATCGACAAACTGGTGCAAAACCGCTTGCAGGTGCTGTTGGCTTTTCAGCATGCGCCCGACGGTCCGCTGGCCTCGATTCACAACCATCCGACCTCCTTGCACACCGATGAGATCGCTGCGAATCGGGTCCAGGCCGACCAGATTTTCAAGGAAATGCAGGTGCTTGAGACCACGCCGCAAGGGCTGGCAATGCTCGAAACTGCCGTAAAAACCCGCCTCGCCTGGCGCGACAAGTTCAATGCCGTGCTCAAGGCGATTGCGTCAGGCGACTTCAGCCCGGCCACCATGGCCTTTTTTCTGCAGGCCGGTCGTCAAGAAGGCGAAGCCGCTGTCAAGGCCTTGCGGGAGTACCGGCGGCACAAGAGCGCTACCAACTGGCCAAGCTCGGTTTTACCCTGTCTATCCTGCTCGGCCTGCTGATAGCCGGAGTGCTGGGCGTCACCACAGTGCAGACGCTGAACCGCCAGCTTGGCTGTGAACCTGGCCAAGCCGCAGCGGTGGCGACCCGCATCGGCGCGGGTGATTTGAATGGCCACATCCCGCTGCGGTCGGGCGACACCAGCAGCCTGATGGCACAGCTCAAGCTCATGCAAGACAAGCTCAGCCAAGTGGTTTTCAGCGTGCGCCAGGGCTCTGAGGGTGTGGCCACCGCCAGTGCCGAGATCGCCCACTGGAGCAGACGGCTGCATCGATGGAGCAGCTCAGTGCCACGGTCAAACAAAATGCCGACTCTGCCGCCCAAGCCAACCAACTGGCCCAAAACGCCAGCAGCGTAGCCCTAAAAGGCGGCGAGGTGGTGTCGCAAGTGGTGGTCACCATGAAAGGCATCAACGAAGCCTCAGGCAAAATTGCCGACATCATCAGTGTGATTGACGGCATTGCCTTTCAGACCAACATTTTGGCCCTGAACGCTGCCGTGGAGGCCGCCCGCGCCGGTGAACAGGGGCGTGGCTTTGCCGTGGTGGCCAGTGAAGTACGTGCCCTGGCGGGCCGCAGCGCCGAGGCAGCCAAAGAAATTAAAACCCTGATCAACACTAGCGTGCAACGGGTGGCGCAAGGCACCCACCAAGTCGATCAAGCGGGCATCACCATGCAGGAGGTGGTGACTGCCATCAAAAGTGTCACCGACATCATGGGGCAGATCAGTGTCGCTAGCATGGACCAGGTAACCCAGCAAAACGCAGCGCTGGTGGAAGAAATGGCAGCAGCGGCCAGCAGTCTGATGTCGCAGGCCAACGAACTGGTCAACACGGTGGCAGTGTTCAAGCTGTCGGGCGAGGACGCCGTACCACAGAGCGTGGCAACCACCGCAGCGGTGAGCCGTTCAACAGTCGCCAAACTTGAAAATCGCTTTGCCAATGGCGCCAAAGGGTCCACTGTAACGGCCAGGACAACGGCCTTGGCTCCGGTGCGTCGGCCGCCGGCGGCGGCATCGGCGGGCGACTGGACCAGCTTTTGACCAGCAACACCGTTCAATCATTCAAGCCAACCCTGAACATGAACCAACAAAACGGGCAACACCCCTCTGCACCAGCCACCCTGTGGGATGCTGCCAGTGAACTCAATTACCTGCGCGACGCTTTGGTTGAACTCTCGCTGGCTTTGCACGACTTGCAGTTTGAGCTAGAGGATGACAGGCGTCAGGCGATTCGCGAACGCGCCATGCTCTATGTTTCAAAAGCCCGTCGCGGCAATGCATCCAGGAGACCACCATGAGCGCCAAGTCAGGCTACCGGGTGCTGGTGGTGGATGAGCAGCCCGTGAACATTCATGTCATGCAGGCCATGCAGGCCATGCTGGTCCCTGCCGGGTACGAAGTCTTGGTGGCCACCAATGGGGAATCGGCGCTGCGGCTGTCCCAGGCTTCACTGCCGGATCTGATCATGCTGGATGTGCAGATGCCCGAGATGGATGGCTACGAGGTGTGCAGCCGCCTCAAGCAGATGGAAGCGACCCGGCAGATACCGGTGATTTTTGTCACCGCCGTCGATGACACCGAGGCCGAGGCCCGAGGTTTTGCGCTGGGTGCGGCCGACTACATCACCAAGCCGTGCAAAGTATCGCGGGTGCTGGCACGCGTCAAGACCCATATTGCGCTGTACCGGCAGCAACAAAGCCTACAGGGTATGTTCCGTGACGTGATCGAGCTGGCCCCCGATGCGATGTTGCTGTCGGATGCGCAAGGGCAGATTGTGAGCATCAACGCCCAGGCCGAGCAGTTGTTTGGCTACACGCGGCAAGAATTGATGGGTCAAGTCATCGAGGTGTTGCTGCCCAAGCATTTGCGAGAAAAACATCCCGCGCTGCGCAACGGCTTTGCCGCCTCAGCACAGGCGCGGCGAATGCGTGCCGATGGCCGGGCGCAACGCAAGGACGGCAGCCGCTTTGATGTGGAGGTGTCGCTCAGCCGAATCCATACCGAGGATGGTTTTTTGTTTGTTAGCGCCCTGCGCGACATTGGCTGGCGCCGCACCGTCGAGACCGATCTGCGCATTGCCGCCACCGCCTTTGAGTCGCAGGAAGGGATGGTCGTCACCGACCTGGAGGACAGGATTTTGCGCAGCAACCGGGCCTTCTCGCGGCTCACCGGCTATAGCGCCGAAGAAGCGCTCGGGCGCAAGATGCACTTCCTCAAGTCAGGTCGCCATGATGAGAATTTTTATCGCGCCATGTGGCAAACGGTGATTCTGGACGGTATCTGGCACGGGGAAATCTGGAACTGCCACAAGTCTGGCGAGGTGTATCCGCACTGGCTCACCATTGCCGCAGTCAAGGACGAACAGGGCCAGGTCACCCACTATGTTGGCACCTACACCGACTTTACCGAACGTCATCATGCCGCAGAGCAACTGCGCATTGCAGCAGTCGCCTTCGAGTCGCAAGAATGCATGATGGTGACCGATGCCAACAAAGTGATTCTGCGCGTCAATCGGGCCTTTTCGGAAGTCACCGGTTTCAGCCCGCAAGAGCTGGTGGGGCGCACACCGGGCGTGCTTCAGTCAGGCCGGCATGATGCCGACTTTTACCGTGACATGTGGGCATCTGTCGCCCGCAGCGGTGTTTGGCAGGGTGAAATCTGGGACCGGCACAAAGACGGCCAGGTCTTTCCCAAGTGGCTCAGCATCTCGGCGGTCAAGGATGCGGGTGATGTCATCACCCACTATGTGGGTACCCAGCACGACATCACCGAACGCAAAAAGACCGAAGCCACCATTGAGCAACTGGCCTTTTTTGACCCGCTTACCAGCCTGCCCAACCGCACGCTGTTGCTGGATCGGCTGAAACAGGCGATGACGGCCTCCGGTCGAAGCGAGCGCTACGGCGCGTTGCTGTTCATTGACCTCGACCGTTTCAAAGACCTCAACGACTCGCTGGGTCACGATGTGGGTGATTTGCTGCTCAAACAAGTGGCACAGCGCCTGAGCTTGTGTGTGCGTGAGGGCGACACGGTGGCGCGCCTTGGGGGTGACGAGTTTGTGGTGATCCTGGTCAATTTGAGCACCACTGCGGCCGAGGCGGCCATTGATACCGAAGTGGTCGCCAGCAAGATCATTGCCACCCTCGACCAGGTCTATCGGTTTGGCGGCACTTCGCACCACAGCACCGCCAGCATGGGTGTGACGATTTTCCAGAGTTCACACATATCGCTCGACGAACTGCTCAAACAGGCCGATCTGACCATGTACAAGGCCAAGTCTGACGGGCGCAACACCTATCGCTTTTTTGACCCTGCGATGGAAGTGGCGGTCAAAGAACGCGCCGCGCTGGCAGAGGATCTGCGGACGGCGGTGGAGGCCCGGCAGTTTTTTCTGCACTACCAGGCGCAGGTCACCCTTGCTGGCCATGTGACTGGTGCTGAAGTGCTGCTGCGCTGGCGGCATCCGCAGCGGGGCATGGTGTCGCCCGCCGACTTTATTGCCCTGGCCGAAGAAACCGGGCTGATTCTGCCGCTGGGCCATTGGGTGCTGGAGTCGGCCTGTCACCAACTTGCCGCATGGGCCAGTGTGCCTGCGCTGGCGCACCTGACTGTGGCGGTCAACGTCAGCGCACTGCAATTTGCCCAAGCGGATTTCGTCGAACAGGTGATGGCCGTTGTGCAAGGCACCGGTGCCAACCCGCTGCGACTAAAGCTGGAGCTGACCGAAAGCCTGCTGGTGGGCAATATCTCGGACATCATAGAAAAAATGGTCTATCTGAAAAGCCAGGGGGTGGGCTTCTCGCTGGATGATTTTGGCACCGGCTATTCGTCGCTGTCTTATCTGCACCGCCTGCCGCTGGATCAGTTGAAGATTGATAAGTCTTTCGTCAATGATGCGGCGACCAACCCAGCCGATGCGGCGATTGCCAGAACCATCATTGCTTTGGCACACAGTTTGCGCCTGGGGGTCATCGCCGAGGGTGTTGAAACCGAGGCGCAGCGGGACTTTCTGGCGGACTCGGGCTGCCACGCCTATCAGGGGTATCTACTTAGCCGACCGCTGCCGGTGGCGGGTTTTGAGGCATTGGCACTGTGGCCTGAGCACACTGCGGCCTGATCTGGATTTTGGTGACCTGCGACTACACTGCCTGCGTACTCTTGCGCTTCAAGCAAGTCCATTCGTCAAAGAAGCCCCTCATGAGCAGTCAGCAGCAACGCCCCACAGATGCGATTTTGGGATCGATACTCCCCCCCGCAAGCTGAACTGGCCCAACAGGCGGCCTCTGACCTGCTTCAGCGGGCACAAATGAGGGCACATGAAGAGCGGCTGACAGCCGATGCAACTGTCGATGTCGTAAACCTGTCGCCCCAGGGCTTGCGCGAAGTGCTGCAAAACCTGCGCGTGCATCAGATTGAGCTGGAACTGCAAAACGACGAGTTGCGCCGCACGCAAGCGGCACTCGACACCGCACAGGCGCGTTATTTCGACTTTTACGACCTGGCCCCGGTGGGCTATGTCACCGTCAG
>JAIFMA010000065.1:3872-8504 GCA_020048795.1 Rhodoferax sp. | reverse complement strand
TTGGGGTCCAGATAGATCATGGGCAGGGATTGTTCGTGCGACTCACGAATCTTCACCGATGAAGGCAAATAGGGTTGCAGCACCGGCAGGCCCTCGTCAATCAACTCGGCCACCATGCGCTGGGGCAAATTGGCACGCGCCTGAAATTGGTTGACCACAATGCCTTCGACCTGTAGTTGCGGGTTGTGGTCGGCACGGATTTCCTGCACGTTTTCCAGCAGCGCATACAGCGCCTGACGCGAAAAACTGTCGCAGTCAAACGGAATCAGGCAGCCGCTGGCACCAATCAGCGCAGCGCGGGTAAAGAAGTTCAGCGCCGGCGCAGTGTCAATGTAGATGCGGTCATAGGTCTGCCCCAATTGCGTCAGCGCTTCACGCAGTTTGTAGATTTTCTGGCGCGATTCGAGCTTGACCTGCAACTCATTGAGCGCGGGGCTTGATGGCATCACATCAAGGTTCTTGAACGGCGTTTCAACCACGAAGTCGTTGGGTGGAATGCTCTTGAAACTGTAGCTCAGCGAGTGCTCAAAGAAACCTGCCACGGTCGGCTGATCGTCACCGGCAGTGCTGCCGAGCAAATAACTGGTGGAGTTGCCCTGCGGGTCCAGATCAATGACCAATGTACGCTTCCCTTGGGTGGCACTGATGGCGGCGAGGTTGCAGGTGATGGTGGACTTGCCAACGCCACCTTTTTGATTGAACACAACGATCGGCATGAAGCGGCTCCTTTGACGCAATGGTAAGTTTGCTGAAGTGGATCCGCTATTGTCCGTGACTTTTCAAGCCTCTCACCCCGCTCAACTCATCAGCTAAAACTAATTTGATTGGTAATTTATTTGAATTTTCATGATGAATAAGCCTGTCTATAGTTCAGCCCATCGACAGCCCAACCCCACTCAACAGGAGACACCCCATGGATCAATCCAACCGCTACGCTGACCTGAGCCTCAAGGAAGAAGACCTTATTTCCGGTGGCAAGCACATTTTGGTGGCCTACAAAATGGCTCCCAAGGCGGGCACGGGATACCTTGAAGCGGCGGCGCACTTTGCGGCAGAGTCATCCACCGGCACCAATGTTGAAGTCAGCACCACGGACGATTTCACCCGCGGTGTCGATGCGCTGGTGTATTACATCGACGAAGCCACGGAAGACATGCGCATTGCCTATCCCGTTGACCTGTTTGACCGCAATGTGACCGACGGGCGCTTCATGCTGGTGTCTTTCCTGACGCTGGTGATCGGTAACAACCAGGGCATGGGTGATATCAAACACGCCAAGATTCACGACTTCTACATGCCCGAGCGTGTGGTCCAGATGTTTGATGGCCCGGCCAAAGACATCAGCGATCTGTGGCGCATTCTGGGTCGCCCGGTGAAAGACGGCGGCTACATTGCCGGCACCATCATCAAGCCCAAGCTGGGCCTGCGCCCCGAGCCGTTTGCCAAGGCCGCTTACCAGTTCTGGCTGGGTGGCGACTTCATCAAGAATGACGAGCCGCAAGGCAACCAGGTATTTGCCCCAATCAAAAAGGTACTGCCGCTGGTCTATGACGCGATGAAGCGCGCCCAGGACGAAACCGGCCAGGCCAAGCTGTTCTCGATGAACATCACCGCGGACGACCATTACGAGATGCTGGCCCGCGCCGACTTTGCGCTGGAAACCTTTGGACCGGATGCCGACAAGCTGGCCTTTTTGGTGGACGGATTTGTCGGCGGCCCCGGCATGGTGACCACCGCCCGACGTCAATACCCCAGCCAATACCTGCACTACCACCGCGCCGGCCACGGCATGGTGACATCGCCCTCGGCCAAGCGTGGCTATACGCTACGGCAAGATGGAAGGTGAAGGCGACGACCGCAACATTGCCTACATGATTGAGCGTGACGAGTGCCAGGGCCCGGTCTATTTCCAGAAGTGGTATGGCATGAAACCCACCACCCCGATCATCTCGGGTGGTATGAACGCGCTGCGTCTGCCTGGTTTCTTCCAGAACCTGGGCCATGGCAATGTGATCAATACCGCCGGTGGCGGCTCTTACGGCCACATCGACAGCCCTGCGGCTGGCGCAATTTCGCTGCGCCAGTCGTATGAGTGCTGGAAAGCTGGTGCTGATCCGATCGAGTTTGCCAAAGAGCACAAAGAGTTTGCCCGTGCCTTTGAGTCGTTCCCGAAAGATGCCGATCAGATTTTCCCGGGCTGGCGCGAGAAGCTTGGCGTTCACAAGTAAGCAACGCTGAATGCTGCAGGAAAACCGGGGGAGTTTTGTCCGGTTTCCCTGTGGTGGGACGCGGCTGGCGACGGGTTATCCTGCGCCGCGAATGTCCCCCGGCCCAGGCTACGCCCGGGCCTCCTCCTTGATTTCGCTCTGCAGGGCAACCCATCACCAGCCGCTTGTGTAC
Organism: Rhodoferax sp.; assembly: GCA_020048795.1. Classification (GTDB taxonomy): domain Bacteria; phylum Pseudomonadota; class Gammaproteobacteria; order Burkholderiales; family Burkholderiaceae_C; genus Rhodoferax. The sequence goes on along the minus strand of JAIFMA010000065.1, from coordinate 6,104 downwards.
AACAAGCCGGGCAGTGAACCTCAAGGCGAGTTAAGAAGGAACAACAGCGACTAGCAGCGTGCGTTGGGTGTCTGACGCAGCGAAATCAAGGAGGAGGTTCGGGCTCTGCCCGAACCGGGGGACATTCGCGGAGTCAGATACCCAATGCGCGCTGCGGGTTAAAGTTAACAAGGTCTTTGCCCCCTAGCGCCAACATCACGATCTTGCCCTTTCAGGAATCCGCCATGACGAATCTTGCCCAGCAATACAGCATCACCCAAGAGCCGTTCTACCAGCCGCAGACCAACGAGGTCGTCCTGTACACAGCCGCTTACCAGGCCAGGCTGCCAGTCATGGTGAAAGGCCCCACCGGCTGTGGCAAATCGCGTTTCATCGAATACATGGCCTGGAAACTGGGCAAACCGCTGATCACCGTGGCCTGCAACGAAGACATGACCGCCAGTGATTTGGTGGGCCGCTATTTGCTGGAGTCCAACGGCACCCGCTGGCTTGACGGTCCGCTGACCACTGCCGCACGCATCGGTGCCATTTGTTACCTGGATGAAATCGTCGAGGCGCGCCAAGACACCACCGTGGTCATCCACCCGCTGACCGACCACCGCCGCCACCTGCCGCTCGACAAAAAAGGCGAGCTGATCCAGGCGCACCCCGACTTTCAACTGGTTATCTCCTACAACCCCGGCTACCAAAGCCTGATGAAGGATTTGAAACAATCCACCAAGCAGCGCTTTGTCGGCTTTGACTTTGATTACCCCGTAGCCGAGCTGGAGGCCAGCATCATCGCCACCGAGGCCGGCATTCCCCTGGCCGATGCGGTGCGTCTGGTCAAAATTGGCGGCACGGCGCGCGCCCTTAAAGGCCACGGGTTAGATGAAGGCATCTCCACCCGCTTGCTGGTCTATGCCGCCACCCTGATCAAGGGCGAGGTTGACCCGGTCGATGCCTGCCGCATGGCACTGGTGCGCCCGATTACCGACGATGCCGATATCCGCGCCACGCTTGACCACGCCATTGATGCCGTGTTTGGCTAAGTCCCTGCCACCCCAGCCCCCACGTGAGACACCAGCGTGTTGACCACCGCCGTGCCACCGGCCCACAGCGCCGAACAATTCAAAGCCTGGCGCCGCCAGCTCGACTGCGCTTTTGCCCAGATCAACGATGTGTTTGAAGCCTGCATGGCTGACGCGGCCGCCAAACTCAGCGCCGAAGGGCTGGACGACTACCTGGCACAGGCGCGCTTTCTGGGCAGAATGGGCCGCGGCGCCGAGCCAGTGCTGATCTTTTTGCAAGAATGGCCGCCCATTGCCCAAACCGTTGGCGAAGATACTTTGAGCGCGGTGATGAGCGCCTTGCGCATCATCAACAAATCGCCCAACAGCAAGGCAATTGCCCCGTTTCTGCAAACCCTGGCAGCCGTCGCCCGGCGGTTGCCCACGCCCACCCAGCTGCAGCACTACCTGGATTTAAGCCTGCAGCTGATGGAACGCACCAGCAGTTCGATCCATGGCATCCACAAAAGCTACCCCAGCCCGAGCTTGGCGGTGTTTTTTGAAAAAGCACCACTGCTGCTCGAAGTGCTGAGCCTGCAAGGGCTGGCCAACTGGATCAACTACGGCATCCGCAACACCGGCCACCACCCCGAGCAACAGCACGACTACTTCAGCCTGACCTCAGCCGACAGCCGCGCCGTGCTGCAACGCGAACGCCACGGCACGCTGCTAATGGACCACACCCGCGCGTTGGACTTGTACCTGCGCGCACTGTGGCAAGACGGGGATGTGCTGGTGCCCTACTCGACCACCTTTGACGTGCAGCGCCAGCCGATGCCATACTTTGACGCGCTGGGCATTCGTCTGCCCGACGTGTATGACGCGCGCAATGGCATTAGCGGCATGGACCGTTACCGCGCCGCGCTGGCGCACATGGCGGCACACCGGCGCTGGAGTACACCCATTTTTGCCGACAACTTCAGCCCGGCGCAGCGGCTGGCCATAGAGTGTTTTGAAGATTCGCGGGTTGAGGCACTGATGCTGCGCGAGTACCCCGGCATGCGTCGGATTTTTCAAGCGCTTCACCCGCTACCCCTTCATGGTTCTTGCAACCCTGCTACACATTCCTGCTTACGCCATCGCCTGGCCATGCTGTCGCGCGCGCTGCTGGAGCCGCCCAAACGCTTCGAGAGCCCACAATTGCAGGAATGGGTGCAACGCTTCTCTGGCCTGCTGGCGCTGG
>JAIFMA010000065.1:0-3827 GCA_020048795.1 Rhodoferax sp. | reverse complement strand
TACCGCGACGACAACCGGCATCTGTGGCGCTTTCATGAACTCAGCGACGACGAAGAAAGCTTTGAAACACCCGACCAGAGCGCACCCACGCAAGAGCTGCAAACCTTGCCGCCGCGCCACTACCCCGAGTGGGACTACAGCAGCCAGAGCCTACGCCCCGACTGGGTCAGCCTGTACGAGCGCCTGCACCCCAGCGGCAACGCGGCCGACATCGACGCGCTGCTGGCCAAACACGGCGCCTTGGCCAAGCGCCTAAAACGCCTGCTGGACCTGCTCAAACCACAAGACAAGGTGCGCGTGCGCTACCAGGAAGAAGGCAGCGAGCTGGACCTGGACGTGGCCATCCGCTCGCTGATCGACCTGCGCGCGGGCAGCCAGCCTGATGCGCGCATCAACATGAGCCACACCACCGACGGCCGCAGCATTGCGGTGACGGTGCTGCTCGACTTGTCGGAATCGCTGAACGAGAAGGCCCGTGGCTCGGAGCAAACCGTGCTGCAGCTCAGCCAGGAGGCGGTTTCGCTGCTGGCCTGGGCAGTGCAACAACTCGGCGACCCGCTGGCGATTGCCGGGTTTCACTCCAACACCCGCCACGACGTGCGTTACCTGCACCTGAAAGGTTTTGGCGAACCCTGGGGTGACGAGGTCAAAGCCCGCCTGGCCGCCATGCGAGCCCGCTACAGCACGCGCATGGGTGCCGCCCTACGCCACGCGGCGCGCACGCTGGGCACGCAGCGTGCCGACAAAAAGCTGCTGCTGGTGCTGACCGACGGCCAGCCCGCCGACATTGACGCGTCCGATGAGCGCCTGCTGATCGAAGATGCCAAACAAGCCGTGCGCGAGCTGGACCACCAAGGCATCTTCACCTACTGCATCAACCTCGATGCGGGCGCCGATGCCTATGTGAGTGACATTTTTTGCAAGCGCTATACGGTGATTGACAACATTGCCCGGCTGCCTGAGCAGTTGCCCAAGCTGTTTATGGCGCTGACGCGGTGAGTGTATAAAGGGAGCGACTTACTACGTTTTAGATAGCTGTTAGCGCATACAGATATTGGGCCAGAGCCGAATTTTTTCGATAATTTGCATTCCAGGTTGTCAACGGGCCGAAGACTGCAAAGCAGCGGGAGCCGACACCTGAGAGTACCCGCTTCCGGGTAGCCCAGTGGGCTCCTTTCACCAAGCGCTGGGTGTTGCGCGAGGGGCAGACACCGCGTCGCTTGCAGGAAACGGCCACAAAATAGTCGTGCCCGCAATCATCACACCACGCGCGGGCAAAGCCAGGGGCAAAGATGTCCCATTCGAGGTATTTGCGAAAGGCATGGCGGTCGTAGTTTTTTGGTGTCTGGTGGTCGGCCTGGCCGTCGAACTGACCAGTCACTGGCAACTTCATGCCAAGCCTCAAAGTGCTCGGCTATGGGAACGCCGCAGGTCGGGCCGCTGAGCCCGCTTCTGGACAAGACGGAGGTGCGAGGGCTACCGTGGGCGGGCGCGCATGGTGCCAGTTCGGATCAATGAGATGCTGGATCGCCCTTGGTACTGGGGTTGTGCTCGGCCTCTTCCCAGCCGGTGATCATGGCCTTGATATGGGCAAACACCGTGTGACCGGTGGTGGTCAGGTACACGTGAATGAAGAAAAATGCCGTCATCATAAAAGCACCGGCCGTGTGCGCAATAGCGATGAACTCCAGTGTCAGGTATTTGTCGATACCTAGCGCATTCCAGCTGCTGTAAAACAGATAAAACAGCCCCGAACCCCATACCAGTGGTGAAATGAACGCCAACAACGCCAGGTAGGCCAGGCGTTGCAGCGGGTTGTGTTTTTGCACCACGGTCTTGCGAAACGGATGTGGCGAGTTTGTGAAGATACCAATCGTGTAGTAATGGATCATCGCAAACACGTTTTTCAGCGACGGAAGGTACTGCTTCCACTCGTCGGTGGTGAATTGCCAGAAGATCGTGAACGCCCACAGCACCAGCAGCGTCCACGCCGCCAGGGTGTGGAGTTGCACCGCCTTTTGAAAACTCAGCAGGCTGTAACTGCCATGGATTTCAAAACCAGTGAGCATCATGATGATCACCAGCAGCGCTTGCGACCAATGCCAGAAGCGTTCGTACCGTTTGTAGATGTAGATGCGTGCGGCGTTCATTTCGGAGCTCCCTTGCGACGACGGGTGATGATGCGAACCAGACCATGAACCGCGCCAGCGCCAATCGAACCAGCGATGGCCAAGCCACCGAGCAGGTCGACCCAGCCGTTGCGGTCACGACCCGGCATGTAGATGTCGGTGATGGCAGCAAGGCGACCGGTTTCGGCACGGGTGTGACATTCGTGGCACGGCACTGCCTTTCCCTTGGGCGCCACCATGTGGGTGATGAACCAGTTCATGCGAGTTTCAACAAAACCGAATTGGCCGCTGTAGGGCAAGCCCGCATAGTCCATGCCGGCCTTGATGGACTTGGCGTAGTCGTAGTGTTTCCACAGCGCCGTGTCATCGTCACCCCAGACGTGATTGACCACCAGCGTTTTGTTGACGGTGTCATAGGGTTGTTTGCCATGCATGACCTTGAACGGCCAGATGCGGGCGTTCGGATCTTTGGCCGAGCCGTCAATACGGTTCAAGTCAAGCACCTGGGTGTCGTCAAACTTGTCGGTGATATTCACCGGGTTGACGTTGCCGTTGAACCACTTGTACTCGGGGCGCACGTTCTCGCCGTACTTGAAGTCACCCTTGGCAGCCGAGTACGACAGGTGCCCGTGTTCGTCTTTGACAAACAGAGGTTTGCCGTCCGGCCCCATCTTGCCAGCGGTGGACCAGTCCCACAGCATTTTGGTGGCAATGCCACCCCGGGCAAATTCGGGGATGTGGCAGGTTTGGCAGGCGACCTTGTTGGCGTGGTTGTTGATCTTGGCATCTTTGTGCGGTGCCTGGCTGTGGCAGGACTCACAAGTGGCGCGGTCATGGTCGTCTTTGGGCAGGTCAAGGCCGTGCGCGTCTTTGGACCGCGTGGTGAAACGGCTGCCGGAAGGCTGGTGCGCGTTGAAGGTGTGGCAGTCGGCGCAGACCATGTTGGCGCCGTCTTTGGCCATGTGCACGTCGAGGTCGCGCGATGGCTTTTTCAACGACGAGTCCAGGTCACCGTGCTTGACCGCATCACCGCCGCCGCCACTGAAATGGCAGGCACCGCAGTTTTCACGGCCGGGTTTGCCAACGTTTTGCGCAATCTTGGTCAGGTCAGGTGCCTTGAACAGTTTCTTGCCCGGTGGCCCTTCCTGCGGCTCAAACTCACGGTCGGCGTACAAGGGGTGACCGGCATCGGTGCTGAACTTTTTGTAGGTGCCGCTGTTGTCATGGCAAACCAGGCAGTCCACGTTGCCTTGATCGGTGAAGTCAAAATTCTTGTCTTTCCAGCCGTAACCTGCGTGACAACTGGTGCAGCGTGGCTCGTTGGAGATGGGGGATCCGCAAAAATTGTTGGCGGTGATTTTTTTGCCGACCGTCTTGCCGGTGGTGGGGTTGACGGCTTCCCAGGTCCAGTGAACGCTTTTCATCACCTGATGGCCGGCGGTGTTGTGGCAGCTCAGACAGGCTTGGGTGACCTCGGGTCCGGTTTTGAACGGGCCTTTGAGCGCATCAAGCTGGCTGTGATCGGTGGTCGATTTGGATGTGGGTTTGGATGCTGTTGCCACCGATGCAGTCAAAGGTGTTTGGGTGGCCTGTGCCCATAGCGACAATGACAGCAAACCCAGACCGACAAGTCTTTTAACTGATTTTTTCATGGAGTCTCCGTCTTGTGTGCAGTCGGGCGAGACCACATGATTCGCG
>JAIFMA010000006.1 GCA_020048795.1 Rhodoferax sp. | reverse complement strand
TCTTCGCCGGAATTCAGGAGCAGCGCCGTCGCCCGCCGTTCCAATAGGCGAATTCGCTCTCATAACAGTTGATGTCCAGCTCGTTGGCGCGAGCCAGCATCTGGGCCTGTGCATCGGCAACACCCAAGTTGTAGACGCTGGGAGCCAGCTCTCTCAGAAAGAAGTCGAGCAGCTCCGCCGCCTGCATATTGCCGATGCGTAGGTCCATGTTCGCGCTGAACCAGCGCTCGATCGACGCGACTGCTGTTGCACGTGTCTCTTGGGTCAGTTCGATCGTCATGGTGTCAAAGCCCCAGCATCAACTTGAGGTTTTGCACCGCCGCCCCGCTAGCCCCCTTGCCCAGATTGTCTAGCCGTGCCACCAACACCGCGTGGCCGAAGCTATCGCCAGCATCCCGGTTGCCAAACACCCGCAGCTCCATGAAGTTGCTGTCGGCCAGTTGCACCGCATCGAGCTTGAAATCGGGCGTGGCTGGCGGCACACTGACCCATTCGCTACCGAGGTAGTGCCGGGCCAGGGCATCATGCAAGTCGGCAACTCCGGGTTGCCCCGGCAACTGGTCGAGGTGCAGCGGCACTTGCACCAGCATGCCTTGCCGAAAATTGCCAACTGAAGGTACAAACAGCGGACGGCGCGTCAGGCCGGTGTAAGCCATGATTTCCGGAACGTGTTTGTGTTTGAGGCCCAGACCATAAAGCTCAAAGGCTGGTGCCTTGCCCTGCTCATAGGCTTCGATCATGGGGCGCCCGCCACCCGAATAGCCGCTGACCGAGGGCAGACACAAAGGGAAGTCTTGGGGTATCAGCCCGGCATCGACCAGGGGACGAATCAGCGCAATCGCACCGGTGGCGTAACACCCCGGATTGGCAACCCGGCGCGCTGCGCGAACCGCGTCAGACTGCCCTGCGGCCAATTCCGGAAACCCGTAAACCCAGCCCGGGGTCGTTCTGTGGGCCGTTGATGCATCAATGATTTTTGGTCCTATTCCGCCGCTAGCCCTTTCAATGTCTGCGATGACAGCTACTGATTCAATAGCTGCCTCATCATGCAGACACAGCACCACCAAATCAGCCTGCGCCATCAGGTCACGCTTGGCGCTGGCATCCTTGCGCGATTCAGTGGCAATAGTCAGCAGCTCAACGCCACGAAGGAGACGCAGGCGCTCGCGAATTTGCAGGCCGGTGGTGCCGGCTTCGCCATCGATGAATATTTTTTGCATGATGAAGTGAACGATTGAAAAAGTGATACCCGTGTAAGTCTGGCAAAAGAATGCCGCAGCGCAGCATGATACAGTTGCGTGCTGCTAATTAACGTGGCGTTGACTTTGTCCAGCAGGACAAATCAGTGGGCCGTCCTACCATCCATTCCTGAGAGAGACCTCATGAAGATACACGAGTACCAAGGCAAGGAAATCTTGCGTCAGTTTGGTGTGCCAGTGCCTCGCGGCATTGCTGCATTCACCGTTCAAGAGGCGGTAGAAGCCGCCCAAAAACTCGGCGGCCCGGTCTGGGTTGTCAAAGCGCAGATTCATGCCGGTGGGCGCGGCAAGGGCGGCGGGGTCAAGGTGGCCAAGTCAATCGAAGATGTCAAACGCCTGGCCGGTGAGATTCTGGGCATGCAGCTCAAAACCCACCAGACCGGCCCTGAAGGCCAGAAAGTGCGCCGCCTCTACATCGAAGACGGTGCCGACATTCAGAAAGAATATTACGTATCGGTGGTGACCGACCGTGAGTCGCAGAAGATAGCCTTTATTGCGTCGAGCGAAGGCGGCATGAACATCGAGGAAGTGGCACATTCCCACCCCGAAAAAATCATCAAGGTGTTTGTTGATCCCCTGATCGGGCTGACCGATGCACAAGCCAAGCAGATTTCTGACGGCATTGGTATGCCGGGTAACTCCACCGCGCAAGCCATGGACGTATTCCAGAAGCTCTACAAATGCTACATGGACACCGATGCCTCGCTGGTGGAAATCAATCCGCTGAACCGCGATAGCAAAGGCAATGTGATGGCGCTCGATGCCAAGTTCAACTTTGATGCCAATGCGTTGTACCGTCGTCCTGAAATCGTGGCCTACCGCGATCTGGACGAAGAAGATGCCGCCGAAGTTGAAGCCAGCAAGTTTGATCTGGCCTACATCAGCCTTGACGGCAATATTGGCTGCCTGGTCAACGGTGCCGGCCTGGCCATGTCGACCATGGACACCATCAAGCTGTTTGGTGCCGAGCCTGCCAACTTCCTGGATGTGGGTGGCGGTGCCACCCCCGAGAAGGTCACTGAAGCCTTCAAGATCATGCTCAAGAATGACAAGGTCAAGGCCATTCTGGTCAACATCTTTGGCGGTATCATGAAGTGCGACACCATCGCCACGGGGATCATCTCGGCTTGCCGGGCAGTCAACCTTTCGGTGCCGTTGGTGGTACGCATGAAGGGTACCAATGAAGAGATGGGCAGAAAGATGCTCGCCGAATCCGGTCTGCCAATCATCAGTGCCGACACCATGGCCGATGCGGCTCAAAAAGTGGTTGCTGCCGTCAAAGCAGCTGCATAAGGAGTTGATATGTCTATCCTCATCAATAAAGACACCAAAGTCATCACCCAGGGTATCACCGGCAAGACCGGCGCGTTCCACACTGAAAAATGCCAGGAATACGCCAACGGCAAGCATTGCTTTGCCGCCGGCGTGAATCCAAAAAAGGCCGGCGAGTCGGTCTTGGGCATTCCGATTTTCGCTTCGGTTAAGGAAGCAGCTGCGCAAACCGGCTCCACCGTATCGGTTATTTACGTGCCCCCGGCGGGGGCTGCGGCCGCCATCTGGGAAGCCGTCGAGGCGGATCTGGATCTGGCCATCTGCATCACCGAGGGCATTCCGGTGCGCGACATGCTTGAAGTACGCAACAAGATGAAGGCCAAGGAAGCCGCTGGCGGCAAAAAGACCCTGCTGCTTGGCCCCAACTGCCCGGGTCTGATCACACCCGAAGAGATCAAGATCGGCATCATGCCCGGCCATATTCACCGCAAGGGCCGCATTGGTGTGGTCAGCCGCTCGGGCACCCTGACCTACGAAGCGGTAGCCCAACTGACCGAGATCGGTCTGGGTCAGTCAAGCGCCGTGGGCATTGGTGGTGACCCCATCAATGGACTCAAGCACATTGACATCATGCGCGCCTTCAATGACGACCCCGATACCGATGCGGTCATCATGATCGGTGAAATTGGTGGCCCCGATGAAGCTGAAGCGGCACGCTGGTGCAAGCTCAACATGAAGAAACCCATCGTTGGCTTTATCGCTGGCGTAACGGCACCAGCCGGCAAGCGCATGGGCCACGCCGGTGCCTTGATCTCGGGCGGCGCTGACACCGCCGAGGCCAAGCTCGCCGTGATGGAAGAGTGTGGCTTTAAGGTCACACGCAACCCGTCTGAAATGGCCAAGCTGCTCAAGGCCTTGCTGTAGGCGACACTCGCCAACAACTGCCACGATTGGTGGCAGTGCATCCAGCTCAAAGCCGGGCTCCCTCTTGGGACTCCCGGCTTTGTCGTTTATTCGCACCATTTGAAGTAACTCCGCTGACGCGTAAAAGTTCTTTGACACGTATCGCCGTTCCATGCGCTAAGGCATTACAGTTTGGGGGTATTGGATGTAATCGCCATGAAACGGACAAACAGGTTGTCCGCAGCCACATCCGGGACCAAGGGGAAACTTCGTAAATGGCCTCTAAATCGTCTTCCTTTTTGCGCTCTGACGGGCTAGCCGGAGCGATGGCGGTTCTCGCGGTGCTGGTTTTGCACTTCAGCACCGATGTGATCAGCACGTTGGAACGCCGCTTTTATGACTTTGCAAGCACCAGCACAACGCGCCAGGCATCCAATCAGATCGCGGTAATTGCCATCGATGACCAGAGCATTGCCAATATCGGTCGCTGGCCATGGCCGCGCGACGTGCACGCCAAGCTGATTGATCAATTGGCCGTGGCCAAAGCCAGAACCATCGTTCACACCGCCTTCTTTTTTGAGCCCCAGCTTGATCGGGGCCTGAGCTTCATTCGCCAGATGCAGGAGGTGCTCACGTCTGCCCAAGCACCAGATCCGGCTGCTGCCGGGCTGCCTGAACGGGCCCAATTGCTTGACCTGATTGCCCTGGCGCAAAACCAGCTCGACACCGACGGCAAGCTCGCTGCGAGCTTCAAAACTGCTGGCAACGTCATCATTCCCGCAGTATTCACGTTGGGTGAGCCCAAAGGCCGGCCCGACAGCGAGCTGCCAGCCTTTATCGCGGGTAGCGTGATCAGGGACAGCAACGGTTTTTCGCTGGCTGCCAGCAAGGTACAACTGCCGCTGGCCAGTCTTGGCAGCACGGCAGCTGGCGTTGGGCATCTGAATCAAATCCAGGATATTGATGGCGCGGTACGCCAGGAGCCCCTGCTGGTGAACTACCATGGACAGGCGGTGGCATCCATGGCGCTACTGGCAGCCACGAAAAGTCTGAATTTATCAGTGTCGGATATCCGGCTCAATGTGGGAGATTCAGTTCAACTGGGTCGACTCAAGGTAAAAACCGATGCTCAGGCCCTGATGCTGCCACAGTTCTACAGGGGTCATGACGGCCAGCCTGCGTTTTCGGTAGATTCCTTTTTTGATGTCCTTGGAGGCAAAATTCCAGCCAGTAAATATGCCGACAAGATCGTCATCATCGGGGCGACGGCAGCCGGTGTCGGAACTCAGTTTCCGGTACCCGGACACGCATCGCTGTCACCCGCTGAAACGGTGGCCCATATTACCTCCAGCATACTGAGCGAGCACTTCATCGTTCAACCCGACTGGGGCATCTGGGCAACTCCGTTGATATTCGCCGTGATATGCGTTTACCTGATCCTGGCATTGCCCCGGCTTTCGGCAGCCATGGCGGCATTGCTGACATCACTGCTGTTCGCAGCCTTGTTGGGCTCTGAGTTCGGGCTTTTGTCAGGTGCCGCACTGTGGCTCAAACTGATGCTCCCTGCGGCCGTGCTGGTGCTGGGGCATCTGGCACTGACGACGAAACGGTTCTTGATGACCGAGGCCGGCAAGATCAAGTCCGATGAGGAGTCTGCGGAGACCAACCGCATGATGGGTTTGGCCTTGCAGGGTCAAGGGCAGCTCGATATGGCGTTTGACCGCTTTCGCCGCGTTCCTTTGAGCGATGATGTCATGGGCAATCTCTACAATCTGGCGCTGGACTTTGAGCGCAAACGCCAATTCAACAAGGCCGAGGCCGTTTACCAACACATGATCGCTTTCGATCCAGGCTACAAGGACTTGAAAGTCAAACTTAATCGTGCCAAAAATTTGTCCGAAACGGTGATGCTGGGTGGCAGTGCGGCTCACCCCGGAGGCACCATGCTGCTGGACGGTGGTGCCGTAGAAAAACCCATGCTGGGCCGTTACCAGATTGAAAAGGAACTGGGAAAAGGTGCCATGGGGGTGGTTTACATGGGCCGAGATCCCAAGATCGGACGTGTTGTGGCCATCAAAACCCTCGCATTGAGCAATGAATTTGAGGGCGATGAACTAGCCGGCGCGCGTGAACGCTTTTTCCGTGAGGCGGAAACAGCCGGGCGCCTGCAACATCAAAACATCGTGACCATCTTTGACGCAGGTGAAGAACACGATCTGGCCTATATCGCCATGGAGTACCTCAAGGGAAAAGATCTGACTGAATTCAGTCGCCCCGGGCATCTTCTCGAAGTGCCGGTGGTGCTGTCCATCGTCGCGCGGGTTGCCCAAGCACTGGCCTACGCACACCATCAACAGGTGGTGCACCGCGATATCAAGCCTGCCAACATCATGTACGAGCCGCTGTCCAATACCGTTAAGGTCACCGACTTTGGCATTGCGCGCATCACCGACTCCAGCAAGACCAAAACCGGCATGGTACTGGGGACACCCAGCTTTATGTCCCCCGAACAACTGGCCGGCAAGAAAGTGGATGGCCGCTCTGATCTTTATTCACTGGGAGTGATGTTGTTTCAAATGCTCACAGGTGTGCTGCCGTTTCGTGGTGAGTCCATGGCTGAGCTCATGTTCAAAATTGCCAATGATGAGGCACCCGATCTCCGTCAACTCTGTCCAGACCTTCCGGTCAGCTTGTCTGCCGTCGTGAAACATGCCCTGAACAAACAGCCAGAGCAGCGTTACCAGGATGGCGAGCAGTTCGCCCAAGCCTTGCAATTGCTGACTGAAGAAGTGGCGATTGGCGAATCCATACCGATGTCAACAGGACCTGCGTCAACACCCTTTGCGCAGACGACGGCATTTGAAGCCACGGTGCCTGCCATGCCATCACAATTTGAGAAAACGCAGGAAATTTCCAAACCCAACGCTTCCACGATGCTGCTTCAGGCACAAACACCGGATCTTGAAATTTAGTGAATCTAATTATGAACTACACATTCTTTGCAAAAACGGATCCTGGCTTGGTGCGCGCAAATAACGAAGATTCGGTCGCTTTTGATGAACTTTGTCAGGTAGCGGTATTGGCTGATGGCATGGGGGGTTATAACGCCGGGGAAGTTGCCAGCGGCATGGCAACGACCTTCATCAAGTCAGAGCTGGTGCAATGGGTTTCCAGCGAGACAGAGCCAGCGAATGCCTCCAGTGTTTCGCGTGTCATCGAAACATGCATCAGCAAAACTAATCGGTCTATCCTCAATGCAGCCATTTCAAACCCGCAGTACGCGGGAATGGGCACGACACTGGTGGTAGGCATATTTCTGACCTCAAGCCTGATATTGGGCCATGTGGGTGACTCACGCTGCTATCGGTTTCGTTACGGGGTGCTGGAGCAGATCACCAAAGATCACTCGATGTTGCAGGAACAGGTGGACGCCGGGGTGCTGACACCGGAACAAGCCGCCGTTGCACCTGGTAAGAACCTGCTGACCCGTGCGCTGGGTGTAGAGGAAACCGTCAAGGCAGAACTTCGTGAACATACGGTACTGGGCGGCGATCTTTATCTGATGTGCTCCGACGGTCTAACTGATATGCTAGACATCCACGCCATTTCCGGCATCCTGACCACTGCTGCACCGCTGGACGCGATGGCTGCGGAATTGGTGGAACGTGCCAAGGATCGTGGCGGGCGCGACAATATCTCGGTCTTGCTGGTCCAAGCGACCAGCAGTTCACCCAAAACCGGTTTAATGTCGCGTCTGTTTGGCGCGGGATGACGCAACAACTTTGTTTGGCGTTTGTCAAACCCATATACTTGCCCAACAGGAGGTGGCCATGCCCAAGGTGTCGGTGGTTTTAGACGGTCTTGTCATCAAGGAAATCGAATTGACCAAAGATCGGACAACGCTCGGGCGTCGTCCCTACAACGACATTGTGATTGACAACCTGACAGTCAGCGGCGAACACGCCGCCTTGATCATGCAGGGCGATCAGGTCACTATTGAAGACCTCAACAGTACCAACGGCACGTACATTGATGGCAAGGCCATCAAGACGCAGTTGCTACATCACGGTGATGTGCTTGAAGTGGGCAAATACAAGCTCAAATTTGAATCGGAACAGCACGCCGACAATTTCGAAAAAACCATGATTTTCAAGCCGCGTCCGGCTGGCGCCCCGGCTGCTCCTGCACCGCCGCCACCCGAATTACATGGGCGAATCAAGGTGCTGTCTGGCGCTGCCGCCGGGCGTGAAATGGCCCTGACCAAGATAGTGACAACAGTAGGCAAACCTGGTGTGTCGGTGGCGGCCATCACACAACGACGACAAGGTTTTTTTGTGCACCACGTCGAGGGTCAGGATCGACTCTTGCTCAACGATGCGCCGGTCGGAGAAGAACCCACGGCGTTAAAGCACGGTGATCTGATCGTGCTGGCTGGAACCCAAATGCAGTTTCTTCAACGCTGAACCGCTGCCCGAACAGACCTGATCCTGACATTTTCCATACCCGCTTGTCTCTATGAATTCGGTACTGCGACCCCAAGGCCCCGAACGAGGCGGAATGACCTTTGAGGCGCTGTTTTACAAGCAGCTGCAGCACGTCACGGCCCGCATTCATGAAACGGACAACATCGAACAGATCATGCTTGAGGCCAGCCAGGACATCTGCAAGCTGTTCAACGCTGACCGGCTGACCTTGTACGTGGTCAACGAAGACCAGTCCGCCATTGTGTCAAAGGTAAAGACTGGCCTGAACAGCAGCCGAGACCTGAAGTTGCCGATCTCGCCCCAAAGTATTGCAGGCTATGTGGCTTTCAGTCACATGCTGGTCAATTTGCCGGAAGTCTATGACGATGAAGCCCTGAAAAAAATTCATCCGGCACTGACGTTCCTGAAGGAGGTTGACAAGCGGTCCGGCTACCGCACCCGACAAATGCTGGTGGCACCTATTCTCGAGGGCAGCACCCTGTACGGTGTCTTGCAGGTCATCAACAACAAAAGCGATCAGTCTTTCGGCGATCTTGAGGTTGAGGGTGTGTCACAACTCTGCAAGACCCTGGCCACGGCCATCCGCCACCGCATCCACGAGACTGAGGAAACCGTGCGGCACATGGCAACAAAATACGACGGACTGGTCTCCGATGGTGTCATGACCGCTGTCGAGCTACAACGGTGTTTGCAGGAGGCGCGCGAACAGGGGCTCAGCGTCGAGCATGTGCTGATGAACAACTACCAGGTTCGCCAGTCGCAGATTGGTCCGTCACTGGCCAAGTTTTTTGGCGTTATCTACGAGCCGCTGGGCGATGGGCGCATCCGTTCAGAGATGCTTCATGGCGCACTCAAGCGCGAGTTCATTGAAGAACAGGGCTGGATTCCCCTGGAAGAGTCGCCAACCGGACTGGTCATCATGTGTCTGGACCCCGAGGCCGTTCGCAGTTCGCGTATCGTGCAGCAGGTATTCCCGCGTATCGCCAAGTTTGATTACCGGGTGACCACGCAAGCCGAGTTTCACCAGACCCTGGGACAGATTTTTGGCGTGGAAGCCACCGGTGGCAGCATTGACGAAATGCTGGCCGACATGGATAGCGCCCCGATAGACGACGGCAGCAACGAAGACTCGCTGGAATCAGCGGCTGCCGACAACGAATTGGTCAAGTTTGTCAACAAGGTCATCCTCGATGCTTACCACCAGGGGGTTTCAGACATTCATATCGAACCCATGCCCGGCAAGCTCAAGACCGGCATCCGGTTTCGCATTGACGGGTCGCTGCAGCCATATGCCGAGGTCCCGGCGCATTTTCGCCAGGCCATGGTGACACGCCTGAAAATCATGTGCGACCTCGATATTTCAGAGCGTCGCAAGCCCCAGGACGGCAAGATCAAGTTCAAGAAGTACGGCCCGGTCGACATTGAACTGCGCGTGGCCACCATTCCCTCCGCTGGCGGTGTTGAGGACGTGGTGATGCGGATTCTGGCGGCTGGTGAACCGATTCCACTCGACAAGCTCGGCCTGACACCACACAACAAGGCCCGGGTGATTCAGACCATTGAAAAACCATATGGGCTGTTTTATGTATGCGGCCCGACCGGTTCGGGTAAAACCACAACACTGCACTCGGTGCTCAAACACCTGAATAATCCGGACACCAAAATCTGGACCGCTGAAGATCCGGTTGAAATCACCCAAAAAGGCTTGCGCCAGGTGCAGATCAACAAAAAGGCCGGCATTGACTTCGCGCTCGTCATGCGGGCCTTCTTGCGAGCTGACCCGGACATCATCATGGTGGGCGAGTCGCGCGACAAGGAAACCGTGTCAATGGGCGTGGAAGCCTCACTGACCGGCCACTTGGTCTTTTCGACCCTGCATACCAACTCGGCACCGGAATCCATCACCCGCTTGCTCGACATGGGCATGGACCCGTTCAACTTTGCCGATGCACTGCTGGGCATTTTGGCGCAGCGCCTGGCCAAACGGCTGTGCGCCTGCAAAGAGTCTTATGTGCCCGACGATGCAGAAATGCGCCTGTTCGCCACAGAATATGTGGAAGAGCTGCGACATTCTGCCAAATGGAAGTCAGACTACGATGGCGAAATGCTGAAGCTGATCGCCAGTTGGCAGGAGTTGTATGGCGAGGGCGGAAAAATCAAGCTCTACCGCCATGTCGGCTGCGCCAAGTGCAACCAGACCGGCTACAAAGGCCGCGTCGGTCTGCACGAATTACTGATTGCCGACGATGGCATCAAGAAACTGATTCAGGAGCGGGCCCGGGTTGCTGAAATTTTTGCTGCCGCCGTTGAGGGAGGCATGCGCACCCTGAAGATGGACGGTATGGAAAAAGTCATGATGGGCCTGACCGACCTGAAAATGGTCAGGTCGGTGTGTATCAAGTAATCTTCACCCCGTCTCGTTTCACAGATTACCGGCAAACAAGCGGCGCATCACCCGGTCCTTGAAACTATGCACCTCAGCCAACCCAAGGCGCTCAAGGTAGGCTGGAGGTGCCTCTTTGCCTTCCCACAGACTCTTGACCGCCATCGTTAACAACTCGGAGGGATGGTGACTGGCATGCTTCATTTTTTTCATGGCACGCACCATATGCAACTCATCATCGGTCAGGTCGGTTCCAAAAGGAAAATCGGGCAATAGTCCGGCCTCGGACCACGGTTTGAGCTTGGCGGCCAGCACTTCAGGCAGGTTATGCCTGAAGCATTCCGGCACCTCGTAAGAAGCCTCGAGCTTGCCATGCTCCTTGGCCTGCTCGACCAGTTCGTCCTGAAAACGTGAGTCGGCAATGGCAATCAAACGCTTGACCACTTCGCCATCTGAGCGGCCACGCAACTCGGCCATACCGTATTCGGTGATGACCACATCACGCAGGTGCCGTGGAATGGTGACATGGCCGTAATTCCAGACAATGCTGCTCTTGAGTCCGTCCTTGTTATCGTGGGTGGAGCGCAGCATCATGATCAGACGCGCATCAGCCAGTGCATGTGACATGGCGACAAAATTGTATTGCCCACCCACACCGCTGACCACCTGCCCCGACTCCAGGGCATCGCTGGCGGTGGCACCCAGCAGGGTGATCACCATGGTGGTATTCATAAAGCGGGCCTTGCGGCGTTGGGCACGTTTGAGTGCATCATTGCCGTAAAGCTGATTGATGAAATCGATGCGGGTCATGTCAATTTTGGCCAGATCCTGCGATGCCATGGTCCGCAAGCGCTCATAAAAATCGCGGGGACCCAAAAAGAAGCCGCCGGTCATGAACACACCGTGCGCCAGTCGCGAACCCAGCATGTGACTCCCAATGCACTCGACACATGTGGCTTCGCGCAAGTCAAGACCGCAGCGATGCGTCTCAAACACCAGATGCTGGCCACTGAGCTGTACCTCTGCCCTGAATATTCCAAAACGTTTGAGAAAAACCACATCTTCGTCGGCCAGCGGCGAGCGAATGCGTCCAGCCTCCAGCAGGGCCTGCAACGTATCAGGCGTCACACAGTCTTCCTTGATGCGCCCCGTGTTGATGAGTTGCTGCAACACGGCATCGTCAAAAACCTCGCGACGGATGATGCCCGCTTCAATCAGTCGCAGAAACGCGTTGACAAACATCTCCGAACAACCATACAGCCCGACATCAAATCGCCCCAACTCGCGCCCGTCCAGACCGGTTGGACACAGCGCGTCAAGAATGTGCCGATATTCGGCGCTGTGCCGATCACGCACGATCAAGGCTTGGCCAATCGCGTCACCCAGTGAGCCAATGCCGATTTGCAGCGTGCCGCCATCGGTCACCAGACTGGAAGCATGCAGACCAATCGCGTAATCGGCTGGGCTGACCTTGTTGTTGGGCGGTGCAAACAGGTCGTGGGTTGCCACCGGGTCGGTCAGGATCACGTCAAAAAAGCCGGGGCTCACCTCGGCACCATTGGGCATAAAAGGCATTTTTTGATTGATCACCCCGATGGCCAGGACCGGTTGCCCGGTGGCTCGAACACACTCAATAACCTCCTCAGTAATATCGGGGTTGCTTGAGAGACTCAGGCGCAAGCTCCCGTCCTGACCCTTGGCCCCCACGGCTTGCGCGATCACATTCAGGCCTTGCACCGCCATGTCACGCGCCGCATAGGTGTAGTTGGTCGAGATGTAACCCATCTGGGCCGAAGCATTGCCCAGATAGTCACCAGTTTTCATGAAGAATTCCTGCACTTCGATATTGGTGGGCAGTTGACCGGCGCGAAAGTCCTTGACATAGTCCATATCAGGATAGTCACCAAACACACGCTCGACCAGCGGCAGCAAGAAGTTCTTTTCAAGGTCACTGTGCCCCACCGGTCGCTCCAGCGACAAGGCCGTGATGATGCGCATCTTGCGCGCCGGGTTGGCCTTGATGCGCCGATACAGGGCATTCACCAACGGGTTGGGTTTGCCTATACCCAACGGGATTCCAAAAACCACCGTATCTGGCACGGTGTCAAGAATATAGTCGACGCAGGCATCAATCGACTCGATAACGATTGGGGCTTTCATGGTCTGTCTCCTTGGTCTGATGGCGCTACGGCTATTGAAGGCTTGATGACTCGTGCAATAGCGCACAATTATGAACATGCGGGGCGCTCACTGAACACCGCATAATGAACTTTATACCACTCCAAACCTTCAGAAATTGATCTTGATCATGACTCATCAACATGCGTGTTATCAGTGCTCCCGGCGCCGATGGATGCTTCAGGGAACGGCGTTGTGTCTCACTTTGCCAGGTGCCCACTTGGAACAAGCCTGGGCTCGTGATGGGGTGGAAGTCGGTGGAAATTCGATGTTCACCAAACTGGTGCCAGCCGAAACTCTCGAAAGATCGGCATCCCAACAGTACACGCAGATGATCCAGCAGGCCGCCGCCCAAAATGCCCTGGGAGGTAAAGACCATCCACAGGTACGACGTTTGCGGGCCATCGCCCAAAAGACCATACCGCACGCTCTGGGCTGGAACCCGCGCGCCGCCAACTGGCGCTGGGAAGTCAACCTGATTGGCAGCAAACAGATCAACGCGTTTTGCATGCCGGGCGGCAAGATTGCGTTTTACAGCGGCATTCTGGAGCAGCTCAAACTCAGCGACGACGAAGTCGCCACCGTCATGGGGCATGAGGTAGCCCACGCACTGCGTGAGCATGCACGGGAACGCATGGGCAAAAATGCGGCCACCGGCATTGGTGCCACGCTGCTCAGCCAAGCATTGGGTTTAGGTGAACTGGGCCAGACGGTGACCAACTATGGTGCCCAGCTGCTCACCCTGCAGTTCAGCCGCAGTGATGAGTCCGAGGCTGATCTGGTCGGCATGGAACTGGCCGCACGTGCCGGGTTTGATCCCCGGGCAGGCATCAGCCTGTGGCAAAAAATGGCCGCCGCCAGCAAAGGTGCTCCACCGCAATGGCTGTCCACCCATCCTTCAGGCAACACCCGCATTGCCGATATCCAGGCCAACCTGCCCAAAGTGATGCCCTTGTTTGAGCGTCGTCCGGTGTTACCAGGTGCGGTTAGCGGCTCGCCGGGCTAATCCGCCTTCAGCGTCAGGGCCAGTTCGTACAAGGCATTGCGCGGCTCGCCAGTGATCTCTGCGGCCAGTTTGACAGCCGTTTTCAGAGGCAGTTCGGTCAGCAGCAATTTGAGTACCCTGGCATCGGGGCCGGTACCCTGCACCATGGCCGCAGGATGCAGTACCAGCGCGAATTCCCCACGGGTACGGTTGGCATCCTGGGCCAGCCAAGCCGGAAATTCCCTGGCCGCCAGCGTGACAATTTCTTCAAACTGCTTGGTCAATTCACGGCCGATGGTGAGTTGACGCTCACCCAATACTGCCAGCGCCAAGGCCAGCGTCTCAATCCTGTGAGGCGCTTCCAGCAACACCACCGCACGCATCTCGCCGATCAGGGCCTGCACGGCCGTAGCACGCTCGGCGGTTTTGGATGACAAAAATCCGGCGAACACAAATGCGCCATGTTGTTGCGCATCCGGCCCCACACCCGCCACGCTCAGCAACGTGGTCACGCTG
>JAIFMA010000253.1 GCA_020048795.1 Rhodoferax sp. | reverse complement strand
GCTTGAGGGTCAGAATTTCACCCCGGTCAGATTCGAGCAAATGCAGGTAGTTAAGCAGGTCGCGCACATGGCGAATCTGCATGCGCCGCTCAATCCGGCGCTGCACGGTGGCCGGCTTGTACTCCCGGAAATTGATGCCGCCCACTTGGTAGAGCAGATGCAAAATGCCGTCCATCGGGTTGGCATCGGATTCGCTCAGCTCTTTGCCCTTGGGCTTGACTGACACATCCAGCACATTTTTGACATGGCTGACAATCCGGCTGGCCAACATTTCGGGCGGCAGCACCTCGTCAACCAGGCCGGTGGCAATGACACTGCGCGGCATGCCGTCAAACTTGGCCGTCTCGGGGTCTTGTGCCAGCAGGAAACCGCCCGCATCATTGATGGCCAACACAGCGGTTGCCAAACTCTTTGGCCACCGAGGTAAAAAACAGGTCAATCGGCAAACTCAGGCCATGCGGGTTTTTCGGAACCAGGCGCAGCTGCGAGCCCGCTACCGTCATGTTTTTGCCGGGCGGAATCAGGTAGACATGGTTGATCTGCATCTCCAGACCGTTTTCGGCCATCAGCACCGGCATGTGGGTGTGGCGCGCCAGCAGGTTGTCCATCATGCTTTTGTGGTCGGGCGACAGGTGCTGAATCACCACATAAACCGCACCCGATTCGGCATCGAGCTCATCAAAAAAGCGCTCCAGGGCATCGAGCCCGCCCGCTGAGGCACCGATGGCCACCACATAGGGTCTGAACGGCTTGGGCTCGGTCACGGGGTCCGAATCACCCTGCTGACCAAGCGGCACAGATGGTTCTGAGGGTGTGTCTTCCCGATTTTGTTTGGGTTTGTTGGTTCGCGCCATGATACGAAGAACGGATTTCAAATGCCGAATATAACCGGTTTGTCAACTATTTCCGTCCAACCGCAGGCAACAACCAAGCGTTGCGCAACTGGCGCCCATCAACCAGCCTTCGACGTGCCTTCAACCCCGGTATCCAGTTGGTGCCGGCCAGCGGCAGCCGGGCCATGGCGGCGGCCTTTACGGTGAGCGCCACCAGGTCTTCTGGCTCCAGGTGGTGCACATCCTGCTTGCCGCAGGCCCGCGCCAGGGTGGTCAGCTCCATGGTCAGGGTTTTCAGGTAATTGAGTGCATACGGCTCAGCCAACGATGAACAACTTCTGCTGTGGGGCGAACGTGTGCTTGATGTCGGCAGCCTCGATGAAGTATTTGCGGCTCGGCACTGAGTTGGGAACACGCCGTTGCCTGCTTTGAGGGCTGAACGACTGTGGCAGTTATTTATAAATTAAATAGCTGTCGGCGCTTTCTGCATAAGGGCTGGAGGCCAATTTGGCTTGTAAACCGAGGGTCCGCCAGACTTGCTCGACCCGTGTCGTCACGTCGCCACCCATGGTCAGTGGCTCGCGCCACTCTCGGCTGGTTTTACCGGGCCACTTATGGGTGGCATCCTGCCACATCTTGCTGCCCAGGCCACTGACTGGCGAGGCAAAGTCAAGTTAATCAATCGGCGTGTTGTTGGCCAGCAGGGTGTCGTGCGTCGGGTCCACGCGAAAAAAGCGAAATGAGGGACAGACCACGGTTTTCCTCAGCACTGCAACGATGGCACAAGCCAATCGCTATGTTTTATGAAGCATCCAGCGCTTGCAGTGATTGGGCTGGAGGCACATTTCATGTGAAATGCCAGATTGCGGCTTCTGAGCGTGGGCGCGAAGCGGTGACCGTGAGCTTCGATGAGCGCTGAGACCGATACTCGCCGCTCATCACGCCACAGTCGCCCGGGTCGCCAGTGAGCTTGCGGCGATGTCGCGCACGCATTGACGTGCCAAGACCGCCGTTCGCAGCCGCAGTGTGCTCAACTCGACATCGTGGTAGTGTCAACAGTTTTGCCGCCTGTTGCCGGCTGATTACACTGGAGTCCACCGTGACATCAACCACCCGCCCCAACGCTGCCATGCGCGGCATTGCCTCCAACCTGGAGCGTGTCATGCACGGCCAGGCGGACAACATTCGCAGAATCATCGGTGCCTGGGTTTGTGGGCTGCATGTTTTGCTGGACGACAACCCCGGAACCGGCAAAACCACGCTGGCCAAGGCGCTGGCACTGTCGGTGGAGGCGAGCTTTTCCAGGGTTCAGTTCACCCCCGATTTATTACCCAGCGACATCGTCGGTGTGTCCATTTTTGACGCAAAAAGCCAGGCATTCCAGTTTCACGATGGGCCGGTATTTGCCCACGTGTTGCTGGCCGACGAGATCAATCGGGCCTCACCGCGTACCCAGTCGGCCTTGCTTGAAGCCATGGCTGAAGCGCAGGTAACGGTGGATGGTGAACGAAAGGCGTTGCCCCAGCCCTACCTGGTGATTGCCACGCAAAACCCGATCGATCAGGCCGGCACCTATCCTTTACCCGAGGCCCAGATGGATCGCTTTGGCGTGCGGCTTGGTTTGGGTTATGTCAGCGCGCAAGACGAGATGCGCTTGCTTGACTATTCATTGGCGCACCACCCGCTGGCTCAATTGCGGGCCTGCGCAAACGTGGCAGACCTCCTGGCAGCGCGTGAAGCCGCCGCCAAGGTGCAGGTGGCGCAGCCATTGCGCGAGTACATTGTGGCGCTGGTGCAAGCCACCCGAAAGCATCCTGGCGTGCATGTGGGAGCCAGTCCACGAGCATCCATCGCACTGTTCCAGTTGGCGCGTGCCCTGGCATTTTTTGATGACAGTGACTTCGTCACCCCGGATGGCATTCAGGACATTGCCTGTGATGTGCTGGCGCACCGGCTCACCCTGGACCCGCAGGCCCGGTATGGCGGCACCACCGGCGCTGACGTGGTGGAAGCGATCCTGGCGCAAGTCCCGGTCCCGGTCTGATCGCACCACCCGGCAGAGAACTGTGGGGCGGCTTAGACTATTAACCGCTTGTCGGGTACCGGTCTGACCCTTGCTTTTCTGACGGTTTTTGCGGGGGCACTGGGTTTGAATACCGAGGTTAATCTGGCGCATCTGGTTTTTTCGCTGGGAATCGGGCTGTTGGCGACAGATGCCATTGCAGTGGCCATAACAAGACGGCGCGCCCCCGCGCTGTCAGCCACCCGCCACCTGCCATCATTCGTGACCTTGGGGCAAACGGCGCAATACCGGATGCTGGTTCGCAATGACGGTGCCGTTGCGGCCGCTCGGTGTGTTTTGGTCGAGGTCATGCATCAACCCTGGTTTAACGGTGCAAGTACCGTGTCGAGCCGACACCTAAGTTACCCGGTGTTTCTTCGACTGCTGCGCAGATGGCGGGTGCTTGAACCACAGCGACAGGATCTGCCCGCGCTGGCTATTTCCCAGATCGTGAAAGTCACCCTGCGGGCAAACCCCACGGCGCGTGGTCTGGCGACATTTGAGTCGCTGTGCGCGGTGATCACCGGGCCACTGGGCCTGGTTGAAAGCCGCCTCGCGGTGGCTGTCGCGCCGACCACACTGATGGTCTTGCCGCAACGCATTGCGGTTGAACTGCCGCCGCCCCAGGGTCAGCGTATTTTGCAAGCAGGGGGAATATCGCTTGCCAACCAGGTTGGGGACTCGCAAGAGTTTCGATCCCTGCGTGACTACCGCGCCGGCGACCCGATGCGATCAATCCACTGGCGCAGTTTCGCGCGCACCGGCAAACCGGTGGTGCGTGAGTACCAGCAGGAGTATTTCACCCGGCACACGCTGGTCCTTGACACGGCCTGCGGCCCATCGCGCCAGGAGGCCTTCGAAGCTTCTGTCTCGATTGCCGCCTGGCTTGTGGCTCGGCCCTTGGATGCGGACAGCCTGCTTGACCTCATGTTTGTAGGCGAGCGGGTCCATCGGGTCACCATGGGGCGCAGTCTGGGCAACGCCGACAGCTTGCTGCGTGTGCTCGCCACCGTGATGCCAACACCCCCGGACAGCGTGACGCAACTGCTGGCCACGCTGGCGCGCAACGCTGCCGAGCTTTCTTCGCTGGTGGTCATTTTTCAGGACTGGGATGCACCCCGCCAGGCCGTCATTGCCAAACTGATGGCACACGGCCTGCGCCCCATCGTGTTGCTGGTTGAGCCTGACGATGCGCCGGTCGCACCGCCGATTGAGGCAAAGTGGACCGGTACCCTGCATCGCTTGCCCTTGTCCACACTGAACACTTTGGGCCGTTTGTCATGACAACGATAGCGTTGCTACAGGCCATGGCACTGGTGCTCTGGGGCTTTGCCCTGGGTGTTCCGGCTTTGGGTGCCGGCATGGCACTGGTTCGCCTGGCACTGCCCCTGACCAAAGTCCAGACGGCTTTCAGCGATGTTGCACTACAACGCCTGGTGGCGGCCCTGTTTGTGTTTTCGGTGCTGCTGCTGGTGGTTTTTGGGGTCGCACAGGCATTACCCGAGGGGCTTTTCACCGCCGTGTCCTGGCTGCCATTGGTCTGGTTTGCCCTGCTGCTGGTGGAGGCCATGAATAACACGCCGTTGCGATGGGGCCACTTCGTCGGGCCATCGCACCGGGCACCACAGCAGCATCGCGGCGAGGCCGTTGTTTTTGGCGCTCCATTTATCGCCTTGACCGTGCTGTCAGCCTCGGTGCTGCCGGTAGTGACGGACTGGTTTTTTGGCGGTGCGAGTGCCGTCGTGTGCGGCTGGCTTTTTGCCGACGGTGCACCCAGGGGAAAGCGTGGCATCCTCACATTTGTGCTTGCGGCGCTGGTGGCGATCGGGTCTGCGTGGGGCTTGGCAGCCGCATTGCACCAGGCTCAGACGCTGACCCAGGATGCGTTTGTCGCGGCCTTCAGCAGCGTGGACAACAACCCTTACAAGAGCCAGACACACATTGGTGACCTGGGTCGCATCAAACTGTCAGATCAAATCGTCTGGCGAGTTGACCTGCCCACCAAAATTCAAACCCCGGTGCTATTGCGAAGCGGTGTGTTTACACACTACGCAAATGGTGGTTGGTTGGCACGCCAGAGCCCCTTTGTGGCCCTGGCGCAAACCGCCGGAGTCGGGCTGCCCGTCATGCAGCTTCATGGGAGGGGGCAAAGTACGGGGCTGCTTCTGCCACTCCCGAAAGACGCTGGTAAATTGGCCAGTGCTGCAGGTGACCTGGGTGTGGTAGAACGTAACGCCAACGCGATTGTGCGATTGACACGGATGCCTTCGATGCTGGATGTCCAGGTGTGGCCAGCTAAAGCCGAGCCGTCGGTTGCACCAGAATCGGCCGATCTCGTCACCCCTGCTGCTGTGCGTGAATGGATCGCCCGCATTCCAGAGCTTGATGCCTTGCGCGCTGCGGGCGAGCTCCAGCGTCTACAGGCAACAAAGGCATGGTTTGCCTCCGGTTTTGGCTACACCCTTTTTCTCGGTGATGACAAGGAGGGTGCTCGAGACCTGGAACGGTTTCTGTTCACAGATCGTGCCGGGCACTGCGAATATTTCGCCACCGCCACGGTGTTATTGCTGCGGGCTCAAGGAATTCCAGCGCGTTATGTGACCGGCTTTGCACTACAGGAATACAGTGAGCTGGAGCAGGCCCACCTGGTGCGGATGAGCCACGCCCATGCCTGGGCCGAAGCTTTTGTTGCCGGACGCTGGGTAGAGGTGGACACGACACCCTCCAACTGGATGGCTGCGCAGGAGGAGCAGGCCGCCATGCTGAAGCCGCTGGGTGATGTCATCTCATTCGCCTGGTACCGACTATCCCAGTTGATTTTGACACTGGCTGACACGATGTCGGTGCTGGTGCTGGCCGCCATTGCTTCGCTGCTGGGGCTGCTTTTTGCTGCCTATCTGCTCAGGCACGGTGTACCTTGGCGCAGGTTTCGCGTTGCCACCATCCCGCAGCTTGAGTCTGCTGATTGCGAACAGGCAGCCAGCGTAAAGGCCTTTTGGGCACTGGAACGTGAGTGGACAGTGTTGGGACTGGATCGAAGGCCCGGAGAAACGCCCAAAGCCTGGTTCAGGCGGGTGTCAGTGCAGGCAACAACGGTGCGAAACATGGCGCAGATCGCCGTTGCAGGCAAGGTGATCGAGGCGCTGTATCAGGATCGGTATCGACGTGCCTGACCGTTGTGGGTGAACCTGCCATGAGACCACTGGATCGCCTCGTCATAGATCGCCGCACCGTGCGGCCACATGAGGTCAAAATACCCGTGAATAAACTTTCCCCCCGTATAGTTCCCTTTGTGTACCTTCACAACTCCCGAGACCAGCATGCAAGCTCACATCTCCCGTGTAACACCAGCCCTCATCCTTGCCCTTGTATCAGCCACTCTGTTGATCGGTGCCCAATCTGCGCTAGCCCAGGCACCAGTGGACAGCGTCGCGGTCGAAACCTTCGCGCCGCAGGGCGAAGTGCGACAGATTCGCCAGGTGGCAGTGCGGTTCACGGCCGACATGGTGGCACTGGGTGCCAGCGGTGCACCGGCACCGCTGAAACTGGAGTGCTCGCCAGGCAGCCCAGCTGCCGTCGGCCGCTGGGTCGATGCGCGACGCTTTGTCTTCGAATGGCCGCGTGATCTGCCGGTCGGTACCCGATGCCAGGTCAGCCTGCAAAACGGCG
Source organism: Rhodoferax sp. (assembly GCA_020048795.1). Classification (GTDB taxonomy): domain Bacteria; phylum Pseudomonadota; class Gammaproteobacteria; order Burkholderiales; family Burkholderiaceae_C; genus Rhodoferax. The sequence goes on along the minus strand of JAIFMA010000253.1, from coordinate 10,440 downwards.
TTCAGAGCCTTGCAGGGCGCGCCGTGGTTCCAGCCGGTCCGTGGCTGTTTAGCACCGGCGGACCGAAGATCGCCGAGTTGCTGACGCGTGACGCGCGTGAGCAGATTCGTGAAGACCAGATCTTTCTCATCCGTGCGGATGCCGTGGCCGACCAGGCTTCGGTTGACCGGCACCTCAAATGCGAGGTGAAGGGTAGCCAGGCCAACCCCATGCAGCGTCTTACCGCCGCTGAAGGGATGCGCGAGATGCAGGCCTACCGGCGCGACTTCACCCAGGCTGAATGGGAGCGCAATGGCTGGATGGCACTGCGCTGCGCCGGGCCGCTGCCCAACGCCACGCCGGTGCGCTTGATCTGGGGCGCCGCCATCGCCACGCCGAACCAGGTGGCCAGCGGCAGCGACCAGATCACCGGCTTCACAACCCGTCCGCCCTTCAACCTGCAGATCAGTTGCGCGGTACTGGCCTTCACCCCGGGCTGCGATACACGCCAGGCGCTGCTGCTGCAATTCTCTGCACCGGTCCCGGTGGCAATGCTGGAGCGCATTCGCCTGGCCACGCCTGAGGGCAAACCGGTCGCCCTCGTCAAGCCGCCACCGGGTGTCAACTCAGTCACCAGTGTGACGGCCGAACTGCTGGCGGTCAGCGACGGCCCCGCCAGCATCACCGCAACGCTCCGTGATACCGTGCGCGATGCGGACGGCCGCACGCTCGCCAACGCAGATCGTTTTCCAAAAACCATCGGGTTCGCGCGCAAACCCGCTTATGTGGGTTTTGTCAATGAGGGCATGCAGGTGCTGCCACGCACCTCGGCCAGCGGTGCACCGGCGCAGTTGGTGGTGGCGGCCCGCCATGTCGAAGCTGCCGTGGCAGTGCAGGCGGCGCGTATTTCCGGTCTTCAAGGCGAAACCGGTGAAAAGGCCGCCCTGGCGCTGCTTCGATCCAGTGCGCAGTGGCCGCAGCAGGGCGGGGAAACACCCTACCCGGTGTTGCGTCAACTCGCCTCCCAGTTGCCCCAGCCGTTGCGTATGTCGCTGGCCACCTCCGGTGGCCCCATGGCCTTCACCGGTCTGCCCCTGACACAGCCCGGCATGTGGCTGGTGGAACTCGACAGTCCGCGGCACCGTGGCGACCATCCATCCGGCCGCAACCCGAGCGCGCCGCGCGCCACCCTGGTTCAGGTGACCGACCTCAATGTCACGGCACGGATCAGTACGCACGGGCGCTCGCTGGTCTGGGTGACGGGCTTGACCAGCGGCAAGCCCGTGCCTGATGTGAGCCTGGCCGTCTACGACTGCGCCGACCGCGAGGTCTGGCGCGGCCGCAGTGCCGCCGACGGCAGCGCCACCTTCGATGTGCGCGCCGAGTGCGCTGGCAGCGACAACACTGGCACTTACCACGTTGTGGCACGCAAAGACGATGACATGGTGGTACTCGACCTGGCGCGTATGTGGGGTGCCAACCAGCCGGCACCCGGCATCGGCCATGTGGTGCTCGACCGAACCCTGCTCAAGGCCGGCGAAACCCTGCATCTTGAATCGCATGTGCGCGGGCCGGTCGCCAGCGGTTTTGCAATCTTGCCGCCCTTCAGCGGCACACTCGAAGTGCGCCACCAATCCGGCGAGGTGGTGCACCGCAGCAAGCTTAGCTGGGACGCGCAGGGCTGTGCGCAAGCCAGTTGGACCATCCCGACCAGCGCCAGGCTTGGCCAGTACACCGTGCGGGTGCGCCATGCTGATTTTGGTGCCGATGCCACGGCGAGCCTGCAGGTGGAGGAATTCCGCGCCCCGGTATTTGATGCCAGCCTCGCTGGCACCGCCCAATGGCGCACGCCACAGGAGCAGGTGCTGCCGATGGCAGCCTCGGTACGCTTCTTCGCCGGTGGTGCAGCCGCCGGTGCACAAGTGACGCTCAAGGGCCAGTGGCGCATGGGTGCACCACCCTTGCGTGCCGGCTTCGATTTCCTGAACCGGCGCATTGCACCGTTTGCCGCGCTTCCCCTGATGCCGCGTCGCCTGCAACTTGACCAGACCGGTGCCGCGGCAGCCACGATCACGCCGCCGCCGCTCACCCATGCGGTCAGCTTGTTCGCAGAAATGGAGTTCGCCGACCCGAACGGCGAAGTGCAAACCGTTGCCAACAGCTTTGCCGTCTGGCCAAGCCCGAACCGTATTGGCATCAAGGCTGCCGTGTTGCCACATGCGCCCGGGTCGGCCGCGCAGGCGCAGCGCGGGGTTCAATTGAGCGGTGTCATGCTCGGCCCGGATGGCCAGCCCATCGCCGGCAAAGCCATGCGATTTAGCGTGACGCGCGCGCGGCCCAACAACGCAGGCTACTACGACCTTTTCGGCACTGAGTCCGGCGCCTGTGAAGCGGTCACCGACGGCAGGGGCGAGGCCCACTGCGTCTGGCAGGTGCCGCCTCCGGCCAGTGGCAAGGACAACGGCCAGTGGCTGTTCAGCGCCAAGGTGGAAGGCGAAAAGCATGTCGCCACCACCCTGCTGTACGACTGGGACCTGGCCTGGCAACCCACCCGGGCCGTGTTGGAGGTCGAGGGCCTCAATTTACAGGATGCCCAGGCGATGCTGACGGCCGACTCCCCTGCCATGCTGCGCGTGCGGGCGCCGTTTGCCCCAGCCACGCTGCTGCTGACGGTCGAGCGCGAGGGCGTGCTGGCGCACAGCGTCCATGCCTTGGCCAGCAAGGACGAACGCATCGCGCTGGCACTGGCAGGCCACTACGCGCCCAATGTGCTGGTGAGCGCCACCCTGGTCAGTGCGCTGCGTGATGGCAGCACCGGCGCAGATGGCACGCCAAAGCTGAGCTCCGGCGAAACCATCCACCTGCGCGTCAAGCCCAGCGCCTATTCGCTGGCGCTCACTGTGGTGCCGCGCGGCAACGAATTTCGGCCACGCGGCCGCGCCCTGGTTGACCTGTCAGTGCGCGATCAAGCGGGCAAACCACTGGCCGGAGCGCGCATCACGGTGGTGGTGGTAGACGAGGCTCTGTTGGCGCTCAAGGACAACCCGACCTGGGCCCTGCTCACGGCGATGACGCGCCACCGCGCCAGCGATGTGCGTTCCCAGTCTGTGGATGCACTGCTGTCGCGCCAGCCTGCGCTGGGGCCACAGCACGCCTTTCGCGCGCGCGACGAGCGCTTGGCACGGCGCAATGTAGACATCGCAGGGCGGGTGGAGGATAAATTCGTCGAAGATGCACCGCCTTCGCCACCCCCCATGCCTGCGCCCATGGCCATGATGGCGGCTCGCGGAGCACCCGCCGAGGCGAAGTCGGGCGACGGCAGCCCCCCGCCGGTGCGGTCTGATTTTTCGTCCCTTGCCCTATGGCAAACCGACGTGGTTGCCGACGCCAATGGCCATGCCGCGGTCGAGGTGCCGCTCAACGACAGCCTGACACGCTGGCGCGTCGTGGCCATCGCCACGCAGGGTGCCGGACGTTTTGGCACAGGGGAGGCCACGCTGACCACCACCCAGCCATTGCAGCTGGTCAGCGGCCTGCCGGGCAGCGTGCGCAGCGGCGACGCGCTGGAACAAAAGGTGACGCTGCGCAATACCAGCCCGCGTGCGCTGGAGGTCGCCTTCGAGGCGCTGGCAACCCTGGAGTTCGACGGCAATGTGGTCGGCGTGCGCCGCCCTGAGGGTGCTGCCCTGGCAGCACGCGGTCTGCAGTTGGCACGCAAGTTCAAGCTCAAGGCCGGCGAGAACCGCGATTTCATCTGGCCGGTCAGCGTGCCGGACGGCACCCGCGCGTTGCGCTGGCGCATCGCGGCGCAGGCCGCAGACCTGGGTGACATCGTCGAAGTGACCCAGGTCGTCACACCAGCGGTCCCCGTCACCGTGCGTCAGGCCACCCTGCTGCAGGTAACCGGCAATGCTGACATGCGTGTGACCCAGCCGCCGGGTGCCTTGCCTCAGACCGGCGGCGTTTCGCTCGCCTGGAAGGCCAGCCTCACCGAGGCAGCGCTGACCGAGGTGCGCAAGTGGATGGCGGCCTACCCCTTCGCTTGCCTGGAACAAAAAGCCTCGCGCGCTGCGGCCCTGCGCGACCGCCAGGGCTGGGACAGCCTGATGAGCGAGCTGCCCAAATACGTAGACCGTAACGGCCTGGTGCGCTACTTTCCCACCGAGCAGTTGCCAGGCAGTGAAGTTCTGACACTCTACCTGCTCGACACTGCGGCGGCGCTCGGCTGGCCGATTCCGGCCGAGCAACGCGTGCGCCTGCTCAAAGGGGTGCGTGACCTGCATGAGGGCAAGGCCAAATCGCTCGACTGGGCGCCGCGCGAAACCGAGGTGTCCAGTGCCCTGGCGCGCCAGGCCACACTGGCCGAGCAGCAGCCCGACATCAGCACCGGACCACGCGTGCAGCCCCGAGAGATGGATAGGCTGCCGACCACGTCCGTCATCGACTGGGTGCGCTTCCTGCTGGCCTCACCGCGGGAACTTGCGCGGGCCCAGTCGCTGCAGGCTGCAGCAGCGCTGCTGCGCTCGCGTTATGACATCCAGGGCACCCGGCTGAACTGGCGCAGCGAGGAGCACGAGAACTGGTGGTGGTTCATGTGGAACGGCAATGTTGCCGCGGCGCGCACCGCCTGGGTGGTCACCCGCTGGAGCCGTGAAGACGCCGGCTGGAACACCGATCTGCCCCTGCTGGTGAACGGCCTGATTGGACGCCAGCGCAACGGCCACTGGGGCACCACCACCGCCAACGCATGGGGTTCGTTGGCACTGGCTGCATTCACCACCCAGCGTGAAAGCGTTGCCGTCCGCGGTGCCTCGATCGCCACGCTGGGTGGCAGCGCCATGCGGGTCGATTGGCAGTTGCCTGGCGCAAGCACCGAGGCCACTCTGCCCTGGCCAGGCCAGGGCTCAACCGACACTTTGCACCTGAGCCATCAGGGCAGCGGCGCGCCCTGGGCCAGCATCGGGATTCGCGCGGCGGTCAAGCTCGACAGTGCGGTATCGCAAGGCCTGTCGGTGACGCGCGAGGTGACCCCGGTAGAGCAAAAGACCAAAGGCACCTGGAGCGTCGGCGACATCATGCGGGTCAAACTGGCCATGCGCAGCAACGCCGACCTGGGCTGGGTGGTGGTGCGCGATCCGGTGCCCAGTGGCGCGACCATTCTTGGGCGTGGGCTGGCGCGCGAAAGCGCGCTGGCGCAATCAGGCACAGTGCGCGGTCGCGGCAATTGGCCGGCGTTTGAGGAACGCGCCGCCGAAAGCTACCGCGCCTATTTCCGCCAGGTGGACAAAGGCGATTGGAGCGTGGAGTACAACGTCCGCATCAACAATGCGGGGCGCTTCGAGTTTCCGCCGACACGCATCGAGGCGATGTACGCGCCGGAAATCTTCGGCGAAACGCCGATCGCTGCGCTGGTAGCAAAGCCGTGACCAAAATTCCTCGATCCTTTATGGGGTGAGGCCAAGTTTAGATTTCACACAGGAATCAATCCCTACCGACTTTTCCCCGCCGGTGCCGTTGCAAGCGCAGGCATGCCATTAACCGCGCCGACCACATCTGCAGATCTGAAGGGGGTATGCGCCACGTCAATACAAGGGCAGATTCTGCGTGACCGCCATGATGCCAGCCGCTACCATCGGTGCCCATGCACCCATTCAAACTCACCCTTGCCGATTTCACGCTCGAACACTTCATGCAGCACTACTGGCAGCAAAAGCCGGTGGTCATTCGCCAGGGATTCAAACATTTCCAGGACCCCATCAGCCCCGAGGATCTGGCCGGGTTGGCGTGTGAAGAACAAGTCGACTCGCGCCTGGTCTACAAAAAGCGAAGCAAAACAGGTGAGCAATGGCAGGCCGAGAACGGCCCCTTTGAATCGTATGAACACCTGGGCCAAACCGGCTGGTCGCTCATCGTGCAGGCGGTCAACCACTGGTCACCCGAGGTGGCCGAGCTGGTCAAGCCTTTTGCGTTCATTCCCAAGTGGCGGCTCGACGATGTGATGATCAGTTACGCCACGCCCAAGGGTGGCGTGGGTCCACATATTGACCTGTATGACGTGTTCATCTGCCAGGGCTCCGGGCGGCGCCAGTGGCGCGTTGGCGACCGCGGCGAGCACCGCCAGTTTGCCGCGCACGCGGCGCTGTTGCACGTGGACCCGTTCGAAGCCATGATCGATGTCGAGCTGCTGCCCGGCGACATTTTGTACATTCCGCCGGGCTTTCCGCACGACGGCGTGTCGCTGGAGACGTCCATGAGTTTCTCGGTCGGTTTTCGGGGCAAGTCGGCCTGCGACATGCTCAGCGGCTTAGCCGACCATGTCATCGACCAGGAGCTGGGCAGCGCGCTGTTTAGCGATCCGGGTCGTCCGATTCATAAAAACCAGGGCCAGATCAACGCCAGCGACTTCGCAATGATCAAGAAGCAGCTGCAGTCGGTGCTGGACGACGATACGCTGGTTGCTGACTTTGCAGGCAGCTTCCTGTCCCGAACCAAGTGCCAGCTTGACCTGCAGGCGCTGGACCAACCGCTGGACGGGGCCGACCTGGTCAACACTCTGAAAACACAGCCGCTGGTGCGCACCGGCGGCCTGCGCTGCTTTTACGTTGATGCCACGGTAGGCGAAGGTGTTGGTTATGTCGACGGCGAGCGCCACGCCTTTGGAGCCAAGGCGCAAGCTGCAGTCACCGCGCTGTGCGACCACGACACGGTCAGCCACACCCAGTTGCGTGGCGGCTTGAAGAACCCGCAGTTTGTGGCAGCACTCACCCAGTGGGTGAATGCCGGCTACTGGTATTTCCAGGACTGACTGCTTGGGCAATACCTGGCTTTCCGGCTAAGTGCCGTTCTGTTACCCCGCTGGCACACATGTCTTCGAGCATCCTCTGGCGTAGCGGTGGTGTCAGCCGCCCATCACCGCCACCTTGCGGCCGGTCTTGGTGAAGGTGATGCCCATGGTTCAGAAGGTCACCAACACATCTTCATCGCGCAAGACACACTGGCAGGCCAGCCGCCACGGTGAGGGCAGGTCGTTGGTTTCAGCGGCCTTGATCTGCTCTGCGGTGATCTTGCCTGCCAGTCGCAGCACGGTTTTCTCTTTTTCGGTCATCGCCACGCCGATGGGCCGGTTGTTTGACAACACCTGCACCTGCACCTGGCACGAGCCACATTCGCCGTTCTGGCATTCATAGGCCACGGGCACCTTGTTGGCCTGGGCCACCGACAGCAGTGTCTTGGTGTCGCCGGCAACCGCGTAGACCGTCAGGTCTTTTTTCATTTGCGGCGAGCTAAAAGTTACGTTGGGCATGGTGGTCTTCCTTCAGCGAATGATGTCGTAGCTGTAGTCGGTCTTGCCGATGTCCATGGTGTTGGCATCGAGTGCCTCAAAGAACTCGTCAAGCAAGGTGATCAGCACGCGCATGCCGCCGTCATAACCCCAGGTGGGAAAACGGTGGTAGTGGTGGCGGTCAAAAATCGGGAACACCATGCGCACCAGCGGTGTCTTGGTGTCGCGCTCAAGGAATTTGCCGTAGGTGTTGCCAATCATGAAATCGACCGGCTCGGTGAACAGCAGTGAACGCAGGTGCCACAGGTCACGTTTGGGGTAAGACTTGCACCCCTTGCCGTAGGGTGAGGAGTCAAACAGCGCCTGCATCTTGATCTCCCACTCTTTGCCGCCATTGGTGGCCACCACGTGGGTTGGCTCGGCACCCAATTCCAGCAAAAAGGCTGAATAACCCAGCATCTGGTCCGGGTCACCGTACAGGGCATAACGCTTGCCGTGCAGATGCGCCTGGCTGTCGGCCATCGCATCGACCAGTTCGCCGCGCTCTTTTTCCAGTTGTGCCGGAATCGGTTTGCCCGTCAGACGCGAGATTTCCATCAGGAAATTGTCCGTGCCCGCAACACCCACCGGCGCATTCAGTACCACCACTTCCTGCTCATGTTCACGAATGAACTTGGCGGTTTTTTCGCAGCAATATTCCTGGAACACGATGGTTGCCCTGGCGTGCAACGCAGCCACCACGTCCGCTTTGGTGGTGCCGCCGGCGTACATACGGAACTCGCCGTCGGTGGGGGTGTTCCAGTTCTCTGAGGGGTCACAGATGATGTTGACCTTGATGCCAAACAGGTCAAAGATGCGGCGGATTTCCTTCATGTTGCCCACCACATAGCCGTCAAAACCACCAATAAAGTTGATGGAATCATCGGGCACGCGCACCAACGGCTCGGTGGTCTTGGCCTTGCCGTCCCAGAAGTGGCGCAGCACGCCCAGCAGGGCGTTGTCATAACCGGTGATATGGCTGCCCACAAACGCCGGGGTGTGAGCAAACGGTACGTCAAAGTCTTCGGGGATACTGCCCTTTTGCTTGCTGGTCTTGATGAAGGCATCGACATCATCGCCAATGACTTCGGCCATGCAGGTGGTGGACACCGCAATCATGTCAGGCTTGTACAAGCTGTAGGCGTTGGCCAGGCCATCGACCATGTTGTTCAGGCCACCAAACACGGCAGCGTCTTCGGTCATGCTCGATGACACGCAACTGGTGGGTTCCTTGAAATGGCGGCTAAAGTGCGAGCGGTAATAGGCTACGCAGCCCTGGCTGCCATGCACAAAACTCAGCGTTCTGGCAAAGCCGTTGGCGACAAACACGGCACCCAGGGGCTGGCAGGCTTTGGCCGGGTTCACCGCCAGCGAATCGCGGGCGAAGTTCTTTTGCTTGTAATCTTCGGTCTTGGTCCACTCGACGATCTGTTGGACAGAAGCATCGCTGTGCTTGAACTCGAAGGCTTTCTTTTTGCCCAGCATGTCCTGGTATTCAGGCTCGCGGAACAACATTTCGTGGTCGATGACTTTTTCAGCTACTTGAGGCATGGCTGGCTCCAAAGGTGGGTAGGTAATGCTTTTCCCGTTCGCCCAGAGTTGGTTCTGTCCTGACCCTGTCGAAGGGCAGGAAGGCTTCGACAAGCTCAGCCCGAACGGGGCTTGAATGACTAAATTTGCAGCAGGGGTGTCAGGCAGCCTTTTTCCAGGGCGCTTGGGTCAGACCCCAGATCGGGCTGGAAATGGCCATGTCCATGTCACGGGCAAAAATGGCAAAGCCGTCGTAGCCGTGGTACGGGCCGGAATAGTCCCAGCTGTGCATCTGGCGGAACGGCACGCCCATCTTCTGGAACACATACTTTTCCTTGATGCCCGAGCCCACCAGGTCGGGCTTGACCTTGTCGACAAAGTTCTCAAACTCGTAGCCGGTCACATCGTCATAAATCAGCGTGGCATCCTTGATGTAGTGGGTGGTGCGCTGGTAATCGTCGTTGTGGCCAAACTCGTAGCCGGTGCCAACCACCACCATGCCAAGGTCTTCGTAAGCCCCAATCACATGACGCGGACGCAAACCGCCCACATACAGCATGACGGTTTTGCCCTCCAGGCGCGGCTTGTACTTGTCCACCACGGCCTGCATCAGCGGCTTGTATTTGGCAATGACTTCTTCGGCCTTGGCCTTGATGGTGTCATCAAAGTGACCCGCAATTTCGCGCAGGCTCTTTTCGATCATGGTTGGGCCAAAGAAGTTGTATTCCACCCAGGGCGTGCCATACTTTTCTTCCATGTGCCGGCTGATGTAGTTCATCGAACGGTAGCAGTGCAGCACATTGAGCTTGGCCTTGGGGGTGTTCTCGATTTCGGCGATGGTGCCGTCACCCGACCACTGCGAGATCACGCGCAAGCCCATTTCTTCCAGCAAAATGCGGCTCGACCAGGCATCCCCACCAATGTTGTAGTCGCCAATGATGGCCACGTCATACGGCGTCGAGACAAATTCGGTGTATTTGCTGGGGTCGGTCTTGTCAAACACCCAATCTCGAATTGCATCGTTGGCCAAATGGTGACCGAGCGACTGGCTGACACCCCGGAAACCTTCGCAGCGCACCGGCACGATGGTTTTGCCGGCGTATTCCTTGCTCTTCTTCTTCGACACGGCTTCGATGTCGTCGCCAATCAGGCCAATTGGGCATTCCGACTGGATCGAGATGCCCTTGTTCAGCGGGAACAGCACCTGGATTTCGTCAATGATTTTGTCGAGCTTCTTGTCACCGCCAAAAACAATGTCTTTTTCCTGAAAGTCTGAGGTGAACTGCATCGTGACAAAGGTGTCGATGCCGGTGGTGCCAACATAATAGTTGCGCCGTGCCGCCCACGAATACTGGCCGCAGCCGACCGGCCCGTGGCTGATGTGGACCATGTCCTTGATCGGGCCCCACACCACGCCTTTGGAGCCAGCGTAGGCGCAGCCGCGAATCGTCATTACGCCGGGTAATGACTTGATATTGGATTTGACGCCGCAGTCGGGCTTGCCGTTTTCAAACGTGCCCAGGTGCTTGGCGCGCCGCTTGGCCATCTTTTCGGGATAGGCCTTCAGCACTTCATCAATCAGGGCCTTGTTGGTGGCCTTGCGCTCTTCA
>JAIFMA010000175.1 GCA_020048795.1 Rhodoferax sp. | reverse complement strand
ATATCGCCCTCAACCCGTCTTGAGACGATTTCACCTTCGCCATGGTGGCGCTCGGCGAATTCGATCAGCGACGAGATCAGCAGGGGTTGGTGTTGCATCAGGCCTAACATGTCAGTTTCCTCGTTGTGATTTGATGGGTCTGGCATGGTACTGCCAAACACCGCCAACTGAGAGCCACAACCTGCGACTGCCGACTGTGAACCCGGATTGTCCATGAACACCGTTCACCCCGAGCCTGGCTGAACAAACCTGCGCTGTCACAGTCATCGTTTTTGTTGACAATCTTGACAATGATACATATCATGAAACATATCACTCTCGTAAGGCTTTACCCATGTTTCAAACAGCAAAAATATTTGCGACCGGCCGCAGCCAGGCGGTGCGGCTGCCACTTGAATTCCGTTTTGACGTGCCGGAGGTCTTCATCCGCCGCGACCCCAGCTCCGGCGATGTGGTGTTGTCGCGCAAACCGGCAGACTGGCAAGGTTTGCTGGACGTGGTGGCGCAAAATACGGATGAAGATTTTTTAATTGAGCGCAAACAAACAGTCGCCCGGCGCGACCCTTTTGAGGGCTGGGCAGAATGAAACAGCGCTACATGCTGGACACCAACGTCGTCAGCCACATCATGCAAGGCCGCGACACCGCTTTGCTCACCCGGTTGACCACCGTGCCGATGGACCAGGTGGTGATATCCAGTGTCACGTTGGCAGAACTGGAGTACGGCCTGCACCGTAAGGGCCAGCCAGAGCGCCTGAGAAGTGCCTTGACACAGGTGCTGCTGCGCGTGGATGTATTGCCGTGGGACGAGTCAGTGGCCCGGTGTTATGGCGAGTTTTGCAGCGCCCTGGAAGCCCGTGGCATCAGCCTGGGTGATTTCGACATGATGATTGCAGCCCATGCCGTTGCGGTAAACGCCACTCTGGTCAGCCGTGACCGTGCCTTTGCGCAGGTGCCTGAGCGGTTGCTGCTGGAGGTTTGGTAAAACTGATAGCTGTCAGCGCTTGTTGGACGTGGGCTACAGGCCGAATAAGCATATAAAAGTAGGGACACTTGCCGACTGGGCGATGCGGCAAATAATTCGACTCTGCCCCCGTTTATCTATGACCTTCGGGTGATTTACCCGGAAATTTTGGCCAAATAAACACCGCCGCAGCTCGGCGATCCTGGTTGGTGCCAGCTCAGGTTCTGCCACCCATATCGCGGCAGCAACGCCGCGGAATTATTACCATGCAGGACAAGCTGCGTGTATTGGCTGACTGGCTGCACGTCAGCGCTGATGAGCTGCGCTTTGGCACCTTGGCACCAGCCCCGAAAGCGCTGGACCTGTCGGCAGATTTGTCCGCGCTGGCGATGCAAGACCGTGACATGCTGGCCAAGTACAGCCGGCTGTCGGTGGCCGACCGCAAAACCGTTTGCGATGTGGTGGTGGCGCTGGCGTTGGCCGCCACGCTCAAAAACCGCTGACCTCGCACGGTACTGCCAGACACGGGCAAGTACAAATGGCCAACCGCTGTCACCCAAAATTCATTAGGTATTTTAGGCCATTAGCCCTTTCTGAATAAGCGCAGGCAGCTATTATTGGCGTAGCGAATCAAGTCCCGCCACCGGTCATCTGAACCCCGACTGCGCCGGTCTCAGACGACCCGGTTGCCACACTTGGCTTTCCCCCTGTCCCTACAAGGTTTGTCTGGGCTGCCAGACAATGCGCCCATGAACGCACGACAAAGCCCGCTTGAACTGGTCAAGACCGATCTGGTCTGGGACAACAGTTTTCATCGATTGGGTACGGCCTTTTTCACCCCGCTGGCACCGCAGCCGCTGTCTGATCCTTATTGGGTCGGCAAAAGCCCGGCGGTAGCCGATTTGCTGAGGCTGGACCGCGCCTGCCTTGACTCAGATGCCCTGTTGCAGGCCCTTAGCGGCAACCAGCCCATCTCAGGCACCCAGCCGCTGGCCAGCGTGTACAGCGGACACCAGTTTGGCCAGTGGGCCGGGCAACTCGGCGACGGCCGTGCCATTTTGCTGGGCGAAACCAACGGGCTTGAGGTGCAGCTCAAGGGCTCGGGCCTCACGCCGTATTCCCGCATGGGTGACGGCCGCGCCGTGCTGCGCAGCAGCATCCGCGAATTTTTGTGCAGCGAGGCCATGCACGCGCTGGGCATTCCGACCTCACGTGCCTTATGTGTGACGGGCTCTGACGACGAGGTGTGGCGCGAATCACCGGAAACCGCCGCTGTCGTCACACGCGTCGCGCCCAGCTTTATCCGTTTTGGCCATTTTGAGCATTTTTCGGCCAGCAACCAGATGCCCGCGCTGACAACGCTGGCGGACTATGTGATCGACCGGTTTTATCCAGACTGCCGGGCCGACACAGCGTTCGGTGGCAACGCCTATTGCGCGCTGCTGCAACGGGTGGTGGCACGTACCGCCGTGATGGTGGCGCACTGGCAGGCGGTGGGCTTTTGCCATGGCGTGATGAACACCGACAACATGAGTATTCTGGGCCTGACAATTGACTACGGGCCGTTTCAGTTTCTGGATGTGTATGACCCCGGCCACATCTGCAACCACTCGGACCGGCAAGGGCGCTACGCGTTTGAGCGCCAACCCGACATTGCGCACTGGAACCTGTTTGCACTGGCCCAGGCCTTGCTGCCACTGATCAAAGACCAGGCGCAGACGCTGCGGGCACTGAATACATTCAAGCCTGTTTTTGGTGACACGTATTACCAATTGATGTGTGGGAAATTGGGGCTGACAGGTGTGGACGGGGAGCGCCCTCACCCCTGCCCTCCCCCAGAAGGAGAAGCAGTGACAGCCGTGCGCGCTTTGATCAATGGCATTTTGAAACTGCTGGCGCAAGACCGGGTGGACTACCCCATCTTTTGGCGCCGACTCAGCCATGCGCGCGCTGATGGCAATACCGAACCGGTGCGTGACCTGTTTCTGGACCGGCCGGCTTTGGATGCCTGGATGCTATCTTATAAAGAGCTATCAGCGCATGTATATCAAGGGCTACAGGCCAATTTGATGCTTAAGACCAACCCCAAGTATGTGCTGCGCAACCATCTGGGTGAAAACGCCATTCGCGCGGCCAAACAGCGCGACTACTCAGGCGTAACATCTCTGCTGGCGCTGCTGGAGACACCCTTTGCCGAACACCCCGCGCGCGATGCTGACGCCGGCTTTCCACCCGACTGGGCCAGCCAGATCGAGATCAGTTGCAGCTCTTGACATTGAATACCGTTGCCAAAAGGATCACCCATGCCCTACCCTGTTCAGAAAACCGATGCCCAATGGCAAGCCCTGCTCAAGGAAAAAGGTGCCGAGCCCACGGCCTACCAGGTGACCCGCCACGCCGCCACCGAGCGCCCTTTTAGCGGCAAATATGAAACCCACTGGGCTGACGGCAGCTACCACTGCATGTGTTGCGGCAACACGCTGTTTGACTCAAGCACCAAGTTTGACGCAGGATGTGGCTGGCCGAGTTTTTCGCTGGCCTTGCCGGGGGCCATTACCGAGATCACCGACCGCAGCCACGGCATGGCTCGGGTCGAAACCGTCTGCAGCCAGTGCGGCGCCCACCTGGGCCATGTGTTTGACGACGGTCCGTCTGAGACGGGTTTACGCTACTGCATGAACTCGGCTTCGTTAAACTTCAGCCCCACATGAAGATACTGATCGACTTTTTTCCCATTCTGCTGTTTTTTGGCGCGTACAAGTTTTATGACATTTACGTCGGCACCGCCGTGCTCCTGCAGATGATGCACAAGATCACGCTGGCGCTGATTCTGGTGTTTGGCACGCTCACACTGGTGCTGCATGACGAGCGCTTCATCAAGTGGAAACCCACCGTGCTGTACGCAGCCATGGCACTTGCGCTGGCCGTGGCCGTGTGGGTGTACAAAAAGAATTTTCTCAAAATGCTGCTGGGCAGCCAGATCAGCCTGCCAGAGCCGGTGTGGATGCGCCTGAACATGGTTTGGGTCGCCTACAGTGCCTTCATGGCCGCCATCAATGGCTATGTGGCGGCCTACTACAGCACCGAAGCCTGGGTCAACTTCAAGCTCTGGGGTTATGCCTTTCCACTGGTCTTTATCGTCGGCCAGGGCATTTACATCTCGCGCTACATCAGCGCTGACGACACCGAAAAGCCCGCACCATGACCCTGCCCACCGCCACCGCGCCCTTGCTGCAGCAGCGCCTGCAACAGGTTTTAAGCCCCCAACTGCTGGAAGTCATTGACGAGAGTCATCAGCACCACGGCCATGCCGGTGCCAACGGCAGCGGCTTTGGCACGCACTTTCGGGTGCGCATTACTTCACACTTATTTACCGGCAAGTCACCGGTGGCGCGGCACCGTCTTGTGTATGATGCGCTGCAAGATTTCATGGACCAAGGCCTGCACGCGCTGGCCATTGAAGCCAAAACACCTGTTGCAAGTTAGCGCAGACCGAAACCCCAAAACTCTTTTATCTTTGAAACTCAGGAAGTTTGCATGAAAAAAAATCTCTTGTCCGGTATGGCCCTGGCGACCTTGATGGTCAGTCTGTCACCACTGGGCTACGCCCAGAATATTGCCGTCGTCAACGGCAAAGCCGTGCCCAAAGCGCGAGCTGAAGCCCTGAGCCAGCAGGTGGCTCGCTCCGGCCGACAAATCACGCCTGAGTTGGAACAACAGATCAAAGACGAAGTCATCGCCCGCGAGATTTTCATCCAGGAGGCGCAAAAGCTGGGGCTCGACTCGACCGACGACTTCAAGACCCAGATGGAACTGGCACGCCAGACCATCCTGATTCGTGAGTTGTTTGCCAGTTATCAAAAAGGCAATGGGGTGACGGACGACGAAGTCAAGGCCGAATACGACAAGTTTGCCGCAGCCAACGGTGGCAAGGAATACAAGGCTCGCCATATTCTGGTCGAGAAGGAAGATGAGGCCAAGGCCATCATCGCCCAGCTCAAAAAAGGTGGCAAGTTTGACGAAATCGCCAAAAAATCCAGCAAAGACCCGGGCTCTGGTGCCAAGGGTGGCGACCTGGACTGGGCACCGGCTGGCAACTATGTCGCCGAGTTTTCCCAGGCCATGACTCAACTGACCAAGGGCAAAACCACTGAAACCCCGGTGAAATCGCAGTTTGGCTACCACATCATCCGTCTGGACGACGTGCGCGATGCCCAACTGCCACCACTCGAACAGGTCAAGCCTCAGGTGATGCAACAGCTACAGCAGCAAAAGCTGGCCAAATACCAAAACGACCTGCGCACCAAGGCCAAGGTCGAATAAGCAGCGGATCGCGTCTGGCTGGCAAGCGCCCCGGCTGCAGGGGGGCTAAGGGCTTGTCCATGAATTAGCTGCGCATTTGGCCGTCGGATTTGGGATGCAATGCTAGGCGCAGAGCGCGCCGTGCGGCTTTGCTGCACAAGCGATTTGCAACAACGCAGTGCGCCCAAAGCTGGCGAGCCAAATGTGCATGTTATTTGTGGACAAGTCCTAAATGCCTATGTCGTTCAAAAGCGCATGGCTGGACTGCTCTTTCCAGCAGCGTGCACCCAGCAGCACCACTTGCAACTGGTGCACAAAATTCTCAATCATCTCGGCTTCCAGCAAAGGCTGCTCTGACGGCAGGTCCAGAATTTCAGGCGCGGCCGCCAGCATGGTGGTGACGATCAACCCGCACACCATTTGCAAACTGCTGGTCGGCATGTCGGGATAAACACCCAGACGCCGAAAGTCCTGTGCCATTTCATGGGTGAAATGGGTCACGTCGTTGCGAATGGCCAGCCGCAAAATGCGGCTACCGCCGGAGCGCTCGCTGGAGATGAACAAAAACTGCAAGCGGTTTTGTTTGACGTGTTGGTAGTACACCTGCACTGAGCGTCGCACCATCGAATTGGCCGCCACATCGGTCTGACGCGCCTCGCGCAGCAAGCGGCGCAGCGTGATGCCCATTTCTTCCACCAGTGCCAGACCGAGTTCATCGGTATTGCGAAAGTGCCGGTAAAACCCGTTGGGCACCAACCCCGCCTCGCGCGCTATTTCGCGAATCCCCAGGCTGGTAAAGCTGCGCCCTTCGCCAATCAAGCTCAGCGCCGCTTGCAGCAAACTGGCCCGGGTGAGGTCTTTGCGATCACTGCGGCTGAGTGTCTCCGAGCGCTTGCCGGATGCTTGTGTGGCGGTCATCAATCGTCCTTTAGTGTACAAGCGTATTTTAATCTTATCAGTCATTTATTCAATAAAACCAATACGTTAAACCTGATTTTTGGTTCCAATCTCTAAATTGAAAAACTTATCTAGACTTTCAGTGTACAACCGTACACAATGCACACATTCACCGATCAACCTCAATCAAGGAGCCATCATGTCTGTTGCCAAATTTTCCACCACCTGCCATAGCCCGATGCCATCGCGGTCAAGCACCCGGCAACCTGCTTCAAAACTGCTCTGGGGCGCAGGCACTATGGGCCTGGAATCGACCAGCCGCACCTTGCATTCAGTCCACCCCATGCGGTCCACGCCGTTGGCGCAGGCCAACGTGGTGGACATCGTGCAGGAAACTGCCGACACCAAAACCTTTGTTCTTCAGCCCGATGCGCCTTGGCAGGACAGGCCATGCGCCAAAGCTGGCCAGCATGTGCAGCTGCGGCTGGAAATTGATGGCCAGCCAGCCACGCGCAGCTACAGCCTCACCAACTGCCCGGGGGCACGCCAACTGGCACTGACTGTGCAGCGCCGGCCCGGCGGACTGGTGTCACAACATCTGCACCAACACACCCGGGTCGGCGACGTGTTGAGCATCAGCCAGCCCGAAGGCGAGTTTGTGCTGCCCCTGCAATGGCCTGACAAGATACTGCTACTCAGTGTCGGTATTGGCATCACTGCGGTCATGGCCATGTTGCGTGACTTGCAGCAACACAATTACCCGGGTGACCTGGCCTTTTTTCATGTCTGTCGTCACCCTGCAGAAATGATCTTTTCGAAGGATTTGTGCGACATTGAGGCA
Source organism: Rhodoferax sp. (assembly GCA_020048795.1). Lineage (GTDB taxonomy): Bacteria > Pseudomonadota > Gammaproteobacteria > Burkholderiales > Burkholderiaceae_C > Rhodoferax. Next base: position 310 of record JAIFMA010000175.1, on the reverse strand, counting down.
AACATGCCAACGCTCAGCCTGATCAAACATTTCACCCACCAGAGCGGCCCCCTGACACCCCAGGCCCTGCGCTTTGAATTGCCCGATCTGGCGCACCGCAGCAGCTGGATGTGTGGACCGACCGACCTGCTGGAGGCGGTGCAAGGCCTGTGGCGCGACCAAGCCATTGCCACCCCCTTGCAGGTGGAAAGCTTCGCCACGGCGCGGCCGAGCTGACAAAGCGCCCAGGCCGCCCCAAAGCACCTCATCCTTCAACCACCGACGGAGCCAACATGCCAGTTGCAACCCAAGCCAAAACCAAAGTCAAAAA
>JAIFMA010000064.1:25823-26479 GCA_020048795.1 Rhodoferax sp. | reverse complement strand
CAAGCCTGGTGCCGTGATTGACGAGGCCGCGCATTGAAGATCCTGATCGTCAAGCTGTCATCGCTTGGCGACGTGGTGCATGCCATGCCAGCGGTGCAGGACATCCGGCAGGCCTATCCACAGGCACAGATTGACTGGGTGGTCGAGCGCAACTTTGCCCCACTGGTGCGCCGTTGCAAGGGCGTGCACCGGGTGATTCCCTGTGAATTGCGGCGCTGGCGCCAAGCCTTGTGGAGCGAAGAGACGCGACAGGCCTGGCAAATGTTCAAGAGAGAATTGCAGCAAGACGAGTACGACGCGGTGATTGACCTGCAGGGTTTGACCAAGTCGGCGCTGGTGTCGTGGCTGGCACGGCTGAGCGCACAGGGCCGTCGCTTTGGGCTGGCGAACCAGACCGAGGGTTCCGGGTTTGAAGCGCCAACACGCTGGGTCGCGCATGTGGCGATCCCCATGCCGGTGCACAGCCACGCGGTGACGCGCTCGCGCCAACTGTGTGCTGTGGCCTTGGACTACAAGATTCCAACGCAACTGTCATTTGGGCTTCTGGCGCTTACAGATAAAGCGCTTCCAGCTACTAAAAATATAGCTTTTCGAACCGGCTTGCAGGGTATTGTGGTGCTGGCGCATGGCACCTCACGGGCTGACAAGGCGTGGCC
>JAIFMA010000064.1:0-25777 GCA_020048795.1 Rhodoferax sp. | reverse complement strand
TGCCGCATGCCCAGGTCTGGCCGCTGCTGGCGCTGGATGCGCTGACGGATACGCTGGCCAATTGTTTTGGCGTGATCGGTGTCGATAGTGGTCTGAGTCATATCGCGGTGGCGCTGGATTTGCCGCATGTGCAGATTTACAACTTTGCGACCGGCTGGCGCACCGGGCCCCTGGTGCCGGGGCCGACCGAGCCCGTGGCCAGTTTCCGAACGGGTGTCGCGACAACGCCGGTCGCGCGGCAGTGCACGGTTTTTGCCGAGCCAACACCGTCGGTGGACCAGGTCTGGCAGGCCTGGTTGTTGGTGTCAGTGGGCGCACGGACCTCGTGATCCGCTGGCTGTATTCGTTGCTGATGTGGCTGGCGCAGCCACTGCTCAGGCGCAAGTTGATGCGCCGTGGTCTTCAGGAGCCCGGTTATTTGTTGGCCGTCGAGGAGCGTTTTGGCCATTACGACGCGGTGGTGTCGGGCGTCAACGTTGTCACTGTCTGGGTTCATGCCGTGTCGCTCGGTGAAACCCGGGCTGCGGCGGTGTTGGTCGCGGCGTTACGGGCCCAGTTACCCGGGATGCGACTACTGCTGACCCATGGCACTGCCACCGGCCGTGCAGAAGGTGCAAAACTGCTGCAAACGGGTGATTTGCAGGTCTGGCAGCCCTGGGACACATCTGCAGCGGTACAGGCTTTTCTGCAACACTTCAAGCCGACGATTGGCATCCTGATGGAAACCGAAATTTGGCCGAATCTGGTGCATGTGTGTCAAGCACGCCGGGTGCCGCTGGTGCTGGCCAACGCCCGTTTGAGTGAAAAATCCTTGCGCCAGGCATTGCGGTTGGCCTGGCTGGCGCGTCCGGCCTATGCCGGGCTGACGGCGGCATGGGCTCAAACCCCGGCCGATGCGGACCGACTGGCGCAGTTGGGCGCGCCAGTTCGCGGGGTGCTGGGCAATCTCAAGTTTGATGCCACACCTGATGTCAGCCAGCTTGAGTTGGGCCACGACTGGCGCTTGGCCCTGGGTCGGCCGGTGTTGTTGTTGGCCAGCTCGCGCGAAGGCGAAGAGCTGATGTTTTTGCAGAATCTGAAAGCAATTTGGTCTCCAGCCCTTTCTGGAATTGCGTCATTAACTACTGATTCAATAGCAAATCAGGTGCAATGGCTGGTGGTGCCGCGCCATCCTCAACGCTTCGATGCTGTGGCGGCGTTGATCGAAGCGCAGGGTTTTGCTGTGTCGCGCCGAAGCACCTGGAGTGCGGCGGGGCCAGGTGTTTCGGGCGTGCCAAGCGTTTGGCTGGGTGATACGCTGGGCGAGATGGCGCTGTATTACGCACTGGCTGATGTGTGTTTGCTGGGGGGCAGCTTTGAGCCACTGGGTGGGCAAAACCTGATCGAGGCAGCGGCCTGTGGCTGCCCGGTGGTGATGGGCCCCCACACATTTAACTTTGCCGAAGCCGCACAGCAGGCACAAAAGGCCGGAGCCGCCCTGCGCGTGTCGGACCTGACCCAAGGTATGTCTGTAGCTGGTGAACTGGTGGCAGACCGACCTGGTCTGAATTCGGCCCGGCAAGCCTGTGAAGCCTTCGCCAGCGCTCATCGTGGTGCCGCGCAGAGGCTGGTTGATGGTGTATTGCAAGTCCTGGCGCTGTCGCAGGATCACCGCAGTCATTGACTTGAACCTACATTCCTCGGTTGACCGCTTGTTTCCATCTGTAAGTCCTTATGAGCATTTACTTTTTCAGCTTCGATGGCGTTCACCCGTTGCGGGCAGGAGCCCGCTGCGTCGTCGCGCCTACCCAGACGCGCCGCCAGTGGCCCATTCGGGCGCGTCCAACCGAGGAATCTAGGTTGAACTGCCAAAGGACTGCTTGCCGCCAGGGTCAGAAACGGCGGCGCTCCAGATTGTTGTCGGCATAAAACTGCGCTTTGGCGGCAAACATGTCCTGATCCGCCTGGTTCAGCGCGGCATCCACCTGCCCCGCGGCAGTGCAGATTCCCATGCCAATGGCCATACTCAGGCGTTGGCCCGGGTAAAACTGGTTATTCAGGTCGGTCATGGTCTGGATACGCGCCTTCAACGATTGCGCCGTTCGTTCATCACAACCCGGCATCAGCACGACAAACTCATCCCCGCCAATGCGGGCCGTGCAAACGGCCTGGCCGCTGGTGGCGCTGGAAATCACCTCACCAGCGCGGCGCAGCATGGCATCACCGGCAGCGTGACCCAGGCCGTCATTGACCAGCTTGAGCCCATTCAAGTCAATGGCCAGCAAACTCAGGGGCCAGGGGCCTTTGCGTGACACGCGGTTGAGTTCTTCCACATAAAAAGCGCGGTTGCCCAAACTGGTGAGCGAGTCGTGTTTGCCCAGGTACTCCAGGTAGGCCTCGGCTTTTTTGCGCGCGGTGATGTCCACCATCGAAATCAGCACCTGGTCCCAATGGGCTTCGTGTGACTGCAGCACGGCAAATTGCAGGTGGATATTGACCGCGTCGCCCGACAAGGAATAGTTGATGACTTCGCGTTGCTGGTTGAGCTTGCCTTGCCACAGGTCTTGCAACTGCTCGGCAAACGAGTCGCGCATTTCGCCCCGAAACACCGAGCCCAGCCGGTCCAGCAGCTCTTGCTTGCTGTGGGCCGCAAACATGCGCAGGGTCTGCTGATTCACGTCGATCACCCGGAGTTGCTCCATGCAGCGGGTCACAAAGTCCGGGTGCACGCTGAGGAACACTCGAAAGTCCTGAATGCCTTTGGCCCGCGCTTCGTCCAGCAGGGCTTTGACACCACTGAAGTCTTCCACCCACAGCGATACCGGCGAATGCTCGAAAAGGTCGCGTGCATAGCGCTCGCTGCGCTGCAGCTCGGCGCGGGCCTGCACCTGGGGTGTGATGTCTTGCAGCGACACCATGACCCGGCTCCAGTCTGCCTCATGGCCCTGCAACACCCGCACCTGAATCTGCACGTCAATGCGCCGTCCGTCCAGCGCGTAGTTAACGGTCAGGTTGGAAAACTCCAGCTCACCACGCCACAGATGGGCCAGCTCTTTGACCATGTTGTCGAGCATGTCGTCGCGAAACACCTCACTCAGGCGCGACACCAGTTCTTCCTGGCTGGTGGCGGCAAAAACCTGTAGTGTTTGCTGGTTGACCTTGATGACCTTGAGGCAGCTTGAGCACTGCTGCAGCAGTTCGGGCGAGGCTTTGAGATGGGCCTCGAAATCAGTGATGCCCTCGGCGCGCCAGCGGTCAAACAGCGTTTTGAGCAGGCTGTAGTCTTCCAGCCAGAGGGAAATGGGCGCAGATTCGAACAATTGCTCGAAATCAGTGGATGAAGTATTCAAAGACATGCTGGAAATCCCGTCGAATGGTGGGCTGGGGTGCACAAGCCTGATTGTGCAATAGTCATGCTGGCCCAAAGTCAAGGTTTCATGGAACGCCCGGTGCGGTTTCCAGCTTGCCAGCTTGGTACGATTGTCGTGATCGGGATGACAACACCTCATGCGGCGAGATAACAAGGACAAGCGATGTTTAAAGTAAGCACCCCGCCCAGACTGTTTGCCATAGTCAGCCTGCTGATGGTCATCGTCATGGTGATTGCCACGGGTCTGATTCAAGCCCCGTTTTTTCGTCAGTCGATTATTGACCGTGAAGCCGCGATCGTGCGCGATATGGTCAACGCCTTGGCGATGGAGCACGCAGTAGATGCCGCTGACTTTCGGGACTACACCAACGTTGATGCCGCCCGCCGCTTTGACCGCAGTTTTGGCACTTTAAAGAAGTTGTAGTGGACGACGCGAATCAAAGTGTTCAACCATGACAACGTGATCGTCTGGTCTGACGATCCGACGCTGGTGGGAACCCAACGCACCGGCCATCTGGATCACCTGACCCAGGCCATGCTTGGTGAAGTGCAGGCGGTTTTCAATCCATCCCGGCCGGCCACTGAAACCGCCGGACCGGGGCACCCTTTGTCGGAATCGATTGAATGTTATGTGCCAGTCTTTGACCACAACGCCGCTGTGCCGGAGTCAACCGTCATTGCGGTGCTGTCACTGTACCGGGACCCGAAAGACCTGAACCAGACCATTCAGCAAGGGCTATTTCTGCTGTGGGCTGTGATTGGCTGCGGTGGTCTGGTGCTGTTTCTGGCGCTCTACAAACTTTTCAGCATGGTTTACAGCCGACAAAAGACGGCTGAGTCGAAGTTCAGCAAATTGATGCTTGAGCATGAAACGCATCGTCCAGATCCAGAAGATGTCGGCCATGGGTGAGCTGGTGGGTGAAATTGCCCACCAGTTGAACAACCCGCTGGTAACCCTGGATGTCGATCCGGTGCTGATTCGCCAGCCGCTGTTCAACCTCATTCACAACGCCATTTTGGCCGCACCCGACAAACAAGTGCATGTTGCGCTGATCCTGCTGGAGCGGGAAGGTGTACCGGGCATTCAGCTCGATGTGACTGACGCAGGCCCCGGCTTTGACCACGAAAACGCTGCCAAGCTGTTCAAACCATTTTTCACCACGCGTACCAGTAGCACTGGGCTGGGGCTATCTGTGGCCCAGCACATTGCCATGAAATCCAAAATACTCCTTGTAGACGACGATCCGATCTGGTTTGAACTATTTTGGCCTGTAGTGCTCATGAATAAAGCATAAGTTGCTATAAAATATATAGCTTACTGCAGGACACCGTACAACAGGCTATTTGGCCAGCATGGCATTGACCGAACTGAGGTCTTCTGATTTCAGTGTGCCATTGGCCTGACGCAGCTTCAACCCACCCAGCAAAACGTCATAACGCGCCTTGGCGAGCTTGGCCTTGGTGTCAAAAAGACTGCTTTGTGCGTTCAGCACGTCAATGTTGATGCGAACCCCCACCTGGTAGCCGAGTTTGGTGGCATCCAGCGCACTTTGGCTGGATGCCTCTGCTGCTTCCAGTGCCTTCACCTGCCCCAGCCCTGATTGCACACCAAAAAATGCCGTGCGCGTTGCCTGGGCGACCGTTCGTTTGGCACCTTCCAGATCGGTGCGTGCTTTGTCTTCGAGTGCCAGGGTTTCCTTGATGCGGTTTTGTGTGGCGTATCCGGCAAACAGCGGCAGGTTGAGGGCCAGGCCCAGTGCTGCGACGTTGCTGCGATAGTCCAGCGCAGTACTGGAAGAACCATTGTTTTGTGTGACGCTGTAACTACCGGTCAGGTCAAGTGTCGGTTTGTGGCCGGCTTGCGCCTTTTGGGTTTCAAGCTGGGCAATATCTAGCCCCACGCTGGCCTGGCGAATGCTGGGGTGCATGGCTTCTGATTGAGTCACCCAAAACTGTACCTCATCGGGTGACACCGCAGCCATCTGCACTGCGGAACCTAGTGGGTTAGGGCTGGCGTTGGTTTTGCCGGTGAGTTGATCGAGTGCAATTTTTTTGACCCGCAAGTCATTTTCTGCGGCAATTTCTTGCGCCAACACCAGGTCAAACCTGGCCTGTGCTTCACGCGTGTCAGTGATGGTGGATGTTCCTACCTCAAAGTTACGCTTGGCAGAGGCCAACTGCTCTGACACCGCAGTTTTTTGTGCCTGGACAAAATTCAAGCTGTCGCCAGCGGCCAGCACATCAAAGTAAGCCTGGCCGACACGAATAATCAGGTCTTGTTCCGCCGCATTGAGCTGGGCTTGCGCCAGTTCAACCTGTTTTTTGCCTTGCTGGGCCGTGGCCGCATTCACCGGGCGATACAGCGGATGTGATGCGCTCAGTGTTGCGCTCTGGTTACCGTAGCTGCCCCGATCAAAAGCTGGCACATCGCTGCCAATGTTCACCCGATTGATGCCCACTGCCAGATTGGCGCTGGGCAGCAGTCCGGCGTTCGCTTGCTCGGCCTTGGCCAAGTTGGCCTCAAACTGTAGCTTGGCAGACTGGTAGCTGGCATCAAAACCCCTGGCAGACTGGTACAGCTCCAACAAGTTTTGAGCTTGGGCTGGCCAAGGCAGCAAGGCAGTGAACGCTAATGAAACGGGAATAAGACGAAATGGGTTCATGGTTTGCCTGAATGGAAAGGGGGGCGCTTGACTAGGGGCTGTCGTAGGGGCGACGCAGTGTTCGAATCTCTCAATAACGGGGCACGGCTGGGTCAAGCTCAGATGTCCAGGCGTAGATGCCGCCGGCAATGTTGGCGACATGCTCAAACCCGCGCGCCTTCAAAAACCCGGCAACCTGCATACTGCGTCCACCGTGGTGACACAGGCAGGCGATTGGTCGCTTGGTATCGAGTTCGTGCAGGCGCGGTGGAATCACGCTCATGGGGATTGCGCGAAGTTCAAAGCCCTCTTCCTTGACGCTGGAGAGTTTTAACTCGTACGGCTCCCGAACATCGAGTACCACCGGATGTCCGTGCTCACGCACAGACTCCAGCCAGCTGGCCAATTCGGAGGGACGAATTTGGGCTAACATGTTCAGAAGACAAAAGCCGATGGTTTTGGAAAATTCAGCAAGCCCGGTGCGTTGTCGTCCCACTTTTCATCGGTTTTGAAATTGGCTTCGCTGGTGCGGGTGATCACTTGGGCGTGCATGATCGGTTCTTCGCCAACAATCGCCACCAGTCGCCCGCCGATTTTGAGCTGAGTCAACAAAGCCTGAGGCACTTCAGCCACTGAGCCGCCTAGTACGATCACATCAAAGGGTGCTTGCGCGGGCCAGCCCAGGGCACCATCAGCTTGACGCACCTCGGTGTTGTGAACGCCAGCCCGTTGCAGGTTGGCCCTTGCCAAGTCAGCCAGTTCGGCGCTGATCTCCAGCGACACGACGCGCTGCGCCTGATGCGCCAGCAGGGCCGTCATAAAGCCCGAGCCGGTACCAATCTCAAGAACCTTGTCGCCGGCCTGAACGGCCGCGTCCTGCAACAGTCTGGCTTGCAAACGAGGGGGCAGCATGCTCTGTCCACCCGCCAGCGGAATGGCCATGTCGGCAAACGCCATGGCTTTGTAATTGGCGGGGACAAAATCTTCACGTTTCACCAGAGACAGCAGTTCCAGCACTGCACCATCAGCCACATCCCATGGGCGAATTTGTTGTTCGATCATGTTGAAACGCGCTTGTTCGACGTTGTGTAAATTCATTCGCTTACTCCAGGGGGTATGGTAGTGGGATCCTCCAATTTTAGCTGGCACAGCGGACAATGCCTTATTTTTGCCGGGTCAATTCACTCGGATGTCGCCAGAACTTGCGCAAACCCTGCGCCAGATCGTCCATGTAGCAATACACCACCGGCACCACCACCAGCGTCAACAACGATGAGGTGATGACGCCGCCAATCACCGCCTGGCCCATGGGGGCGCGCATTTCAGATCCTTCAGACAGGGCAAAAGCCAGCGGGACCATACCAAATATCATGGCCAGCGTGGTCATCAAGATGGGGCGTAAGCGCACCTGTGCTGCCATCAGCAGGGCTTCATGGCGTGTTAGTCCCGGCACAGGCTGGCCTTGTGCGTCAAGCGAGGGCTCCCGTGCACGAATGGCGAAGTCCACCAGCAAAATCGCATTTTTGGTGACCAGGCCCATCAACATGACAACACCAATCACAGAGAACATTGACAAAGTGGAGTTGAACATCATCAGCGCCAGTACCACGCCGATCAAGGTGAGTGGCAGTGCTGTCATCAGGGCCAGCGGCTGAAAGAAGCTTTTGAACTGGCTGGCCAGAATCATGTAAATGAATACGACAGCCAGCACCAGAGCCGACAGCGCGTAGCCAAATGCCTCGGCCATATCTTTGGTGGAGCCGCTGAATTTGTAGCTGTAGCCCGCGGGCATGGCGATGCTGTCCATGGCCACCTTGATGTCGGCCGATATTTCACCGGCTGAGCGCGCTGCCACGTTGCCCGAAATGGCGACTTCGCGCGTCAGGTCGCGGCGGTTGATCTGATTGGAGCCGGTGGACTCAAGCACTTGGGCCACCTGGTCAAGACGCACGATACGGGCACTACCGTCGGCGTTGTTGCCCAGCGCGAAGGGCAGGGCGTTCAGGTCATCTGACTGGTTGCGCGATTGTGGTGACAGCCGCACGTTTACGTCGTAGGTCTGGTCATCCGGTGCGCGCCAGTTGCCAACGGTTTGACCGGCGACAAGCGTGCGCAGTGCGGTGCCGATTTGGGCCACGCTCAAACCCAGGTCAGACGCTACATCGCGGCGCACTTGTACCTCAAGCGTCGGCTTGTTGGGCTTCAGGCTGGAGTCCAGGTCAACCAGCCCGGGCACACCGCGAATTTTCTCCAGCGCCAGCGTGGTGAGACGAGACAATTCACCCATGTCCGCACCTTGTATCGAAAACGACACCTGCTTTTGTCCACCTACCGGGTCGAGCAGTCCCACATGTGTCACCGTGATGCCGGGTACCTGACGCAGGCGCTGGCGCATCGTGGCCGACATCTCATCAACACCGCGCTGGCGTTGCTTGCGATCCACCAGACGGATATAGACGCTGGCGTAGATCTTTCCGGGTGCATTGCCGGTATTGATGGTGGTCAGCGTGTAGCGCACCTCGGGAAAGGATCGGATGATGGTGTCAACCTGACGCGCCCGGGTTTCGGTGACTTCGAGCGACGAACCCACCGGCGTGTTGAAGTTCAGGGTGGTCTCGGAAAAGTCTGATTTCGGCACAAACTCGGTGCCCAGAAGCGGCACCATGAAGATGCTGGCGATAAAAATGGCAAGCGCCAGCGTCACTGTGCCCAGTTTGTGTTGCAGGGCCCACCGCAAAATTGCCTGATAAACATCCACCAACAAGTCCGTACCATGATCAAAGAGCGCGGTCACACGGCCGATCGTTTTGTCGTAAAACGTGACGGGTGGGTGGCGCTGGCCATGGGCCTCGATGCTCGGGTCATGCCAGATGCTTGACAGCATGGGGTCGAGCGTGAAGCTGACAAACATTGAAATCAGTACTGCTGCCACGATGGTCAGGCCGAATTCATGAAAAAACTTGCCGATGATGCCACCCATAAAACCAATCGGCAAAAACACCGCCACGATCGACAGCGTGGTGGCAAACACCGCCAGACCGATCTCGCGGGTGCCGTCCATGGATGCCTGGTAAGCGCCTTTGCCCATTTGCACATGACGCACGATGTTTTCTCGCACCACAATCGCATCGTCAATCAGCAAGCCAACGCACAGACTCATCGCCATCATGGTGATCATGTTGACGGTAAAGCCCAGCAGGTTCATGAACAAAAAAGTTCCGATCAGTGCAATAGGCAGCGTCAGTCCGGTGATCACGGTGGAACGCCACGAGTTCAGGAACAAAAACACAATCAGCACGGTCAGCATTGCACCTTCAAAAAGCGTTTGCCTGACATTGGCCACCGATACACGGATAGGCCGTGAGCCATCAGTGATCTGCGCCAGCTTCACGCCGGGTGGCAAGGTTTTTTGCAGCTCAGCCAGCATCTTGTTGAGCCCATCCACCACGCCAATGGTGTTTTCATCCTGCGACTTCTGGACGTTGAGCAGCAGCGTTCGCTGGCCGTTGTACAGTGCCAGGCTCTCCACTTCCTGGGCACCGTCAATCACCTTGGCCACCTGCTCAACCCGCACTGCTGCGCCATTCTTACGGGTGATGATGATGCGGCCGAAGTCCTCTGGGCGCTGGATGCGCGCAGCAATCTGGATCACGCGGTCTTGCTCGGCCGAGCGGATGGTCCCGACCGGAAAGTCCTGGTTTTCATTGCGCACCGCGTTGGCGACCTGCTCGGGTGCTATGCCAAAAGCCTCCAGCGCCTGCGGATTGAGATAGAGGTTGATCTCGCGCTTGCTGCCCCCCACCAGCGTCACCGAACCCACGCCGCGCACATTTTCCAGACGCTTTTTCAGGCTTTGCTCGGCCCAGCTGGTGAGTTCCACGGCGTTCAGGGCCGATCCGCCAGCCACCTGTTCGTCCGGCAGCACGGCCACCGACCAGATGGCCCGGCTGGAAGGGTCAAAGCGCATCACGCGGGGTTCCTTGACCTCAGTGCGCAGCAGTGGCTTGACCGATGCCACCTTTTCGCGCACATCGTCGGCGGCTTTGCGGCCGTCAATGTGCAAGCCAAATTCGATGATGACCACCGATTGACCTTCGTAGGAACGCGATGTTAGCGCGTTGATGCCGGCAATGGCGTTGACCCCTTCCTCAATCTTCTTGGTGACCTCGCTCTCGACAATCTCGGGCGAGGCCCCAGGGTAATCGGTACTGATCACCACCACCGGAAAATCGACGTTGGGGAACTGATCAACCTGCAAGCGCTGCATCGAAAACAGCCCCAGCACCACCAGGGCCAGCATCACCATGGTGGCGAACACGGGGTTTTGCAGGCTGACGCGGGTGAACCACATTCAGCGTGATCCGTTGATGTTCTGACCAAGTCTGATAAGTGTGCCAGCGCGCAAGCTACCCACAGCTCCGCCAATCGCCTGAGTGCCCTCGGGTACGCCCGTGATGGCGACCAGGGTTTGCTGATCAACCTCGGTGCGTTCACCCAGTGCCACCGGCAGATGTTGGACCTGATTTTGTTGGACTGTTTGCAGGTAAGGCTGGGGCTTGTCGGTGCGTACGGCCGTCAGCGGTACTGCCAGGGCACTGCGTGAACCGGTCAACAAGCTGCCCTGAACAAACTGTCCTTGTCGCAACGACGTTGCCGATTCAACGGCCAGATAAACCTTGACTGCACGGCTGCCGACCGTAACGCTGGGGTTGATGCGAACCACGCGGGCAGCAAAAGCCTGCGTCACGCCGTCCGCTCGCAGTTGCACCGTTTGGCCGATTTTGACCTGAAGCGCATCTGACGAGTTCAGTGCGGCTTCAAGCTCCAGTCGGCTTAAGTCGACAATTTCAACGACGCGCGCATCGACCGAAACCCGCTCGCCGGTTTGCGCCAGACGCTGGGCAATCAGTCCTGAAATGGGCGCACGCAAGACGGTGTCGTCCATTGTCTTGGCTGCCACAGATACGCTGGACTGGGCTGCTGCGAAGCTCGATTGGGCCGCTGTCAGGTTGGCTTGTGCGGTTTCCAGTGCTGTGCTGGAGACAAAGCCCTGCGCAACCAGCGCCCGATTGTTGTCAAAGGCGCGTTGTGCGATATCCACTTGCGCCTTGGCCGCCTGGGCCTGCTGGCGTGCCTGGCTCAAACGGGCACTTGATTCGGTCGGGTCGATGTGAGCCAGTATTTGTCCGGCCTGCACCCGATCACCCTCACGTGCTACCAGACCCTGCAACTCGCCAGCCACTCGTGCCTTGACAAACGCGGTGTTGATGGCTTTGATCTCACCGGAAATGGCAACGCTCTGCGGCATCTCGCGGACTCGAATTTCAACCAGATCTGACGGCATCAGGTCAATCGAGACCTCGGTTTTTTGGGTTAGTTGCTGCGCCTCCAATGCAGCCTGTTTGGTGCTGCGCGCCGACAAGGTGCGCAGCGAACCGGCTGCCAGTAGTGTCATGACCAGGCCGGCGACGGCCCATTTCTGCCAGAGTTTCATGAAGTTGATGGCTCCATCGCAAGGTATGGATCAGGGTTGATGGCACACAGACCCGACATCAGCATGTCAAACTGCACCGCCAGGTACTCCTCGGGCACCAGCTGCGCCAGATGGTTGCCGCAACTGCCCGGCGAGTGCTTCCACATGGCCAAAAACAACAAAGGTGCCAGCACCATGTAGATGCCATACTTCAGGTTGATGGGGCGGAACTCGCCGCGCGCGATGCCTCGCTTGAGAATGCGCTCAATCAACGCGCTGCCGGGCTGAATGACCTCGTGTTGGTAAAAGTTGGCCAGCTCAGGGAAATTGCTGGCTTCGCTCATCATCAGTTTTGGGATGCCGGATGCCTTGGTCGCGCCAATGCGCTCCCACCAACTGTGCAGGCAGTAATGCAGCATGTCCGCGGATCGGCCCTCAAAGCGCTCAAACTCTTCGTTCCATTCGGTAAAGCGGCCCGAGATGTTTTCACGTACCACCGCTTTGAACAGCTCTTCCTTGCTGGGAAAGTACAAAAACAGCGTGCCTTTTGACACCCCGGCACGCCGGGCTACCTCTTCCACGCGGGTTGCGGCAAAACCTTTTTCCACAAACAGGTCCAGTGCAGCGGCCAGCAGTTCGCCGGGCCGCGCGTCCTTGCGGCGTTCGCGGCGGGCGTGCTCATCCGGCGTGACATCGAGGGTGGATGCAAGTTGAGTTGGCAGGGACATAAATTAATGACTAATCGGTTATTAATATAGCTTTTGACCGCCAACTTGTCAATTTGGGCTGAAAATCCGACTGGCTCGTGACCGAGCGCGCCAAACCGTGCTGGTACGGGTTTTCCCCGTGTACTGAGTGGCTTTTATCGCCACATCATCGACTAAAATCGTTTGACAATTATCAAATGATGAACGAAATTCCATGGCAAGGACAGCAAATGATGCGTAGTTTGACCAAGTTTGGCTTGTTGGTGTTGGCGACTCTCGGGTCGGTGGCTGTTGGGGCGGGCTATGCCTACAACTTTCCGACCCCGGTCACGCCCATTGCCCACGAAACGCTGCACATGCACAACCTGGTGATGGTAGTGATCCTGATCTTGTTTTTTCTGGTGTTTGCGTTGCTGATGTATTCGTTTTACACCCATCGCAAGGCTGCAGGCTTCAAAGCGGTCAATTTTTCGGCACCCACCAGCCGCAAGCAATGGCTTTGGGTGCTGTCGCCGTTTGCCCTGCTGTTTGTGATCGACTATGCGGTGTTCGGCATTCCGGCGTTTCATGCGGTGATGATGTACGAAGACACCAAAACCGATGCCGAGCTGGTGGTCAAGGTCACGGGCAGCCAGTGGCTTTGGCAGTATGAGTTTCCGGCGGAGGGCATCAGTTACACCAGCCGTCTGATCACGCCACGGACCCAAATCGACAATAGCGAAGCCAAGGGCGAGCACTACTTACTCGAGGTAGATAACCCGCTGGTGTTGCCGGTGGGTAAAAAGGTGCGGTTTATCACCACCTCCAATGACGTGATTCACAGCTGGTGGGTGCCTGCGTTTGGTGTCAAGCGCGATGCGGTGCCGGGTTTTTTGCGTGAATTTTGGGCCACGGTGGAAAAAACCGGCACCTACCGGGGCCAGTGCTCCGAGCTGTGTGGCAAAGAGCACGGTTTCATGCCGGTGGTGGTCAATGTGGTCACGCAAGACGAGTTTGCCAAATGGCTGGCCAGTAAAAAGCCGGCTGCGGTCAAAGCCGCTGCCGCAACACCGGCACCCACCACGCCTGCCGTTGTCGCTGTGACACCCCTCGTCCAGACCTCAGACAAAACTGTGGCACTTGCCAAGGCCGCGCTGTAAACCAGTGCTTGCCCGTTACACCCCCATTTCAGATTTTGAGCATCAAGGAGCAGGCAATGGCACACGATATGTCGCATGGCATACCGCACGGTGATTCGCACGGCGGGCATTATTCGGGCGGATTTATCCGTTGGCTGGAAACCACCAACCACAAAGACATCGGCATCATGTACCTGATTTTCGGGTTTGTGATGCTTTTCATTGGTGGTGCCATGATTCTGGCGGTGCGCGCCGAGCTGTTTCAGCCCGGCCTGCAATTCATGCAACCCGAATTTTTTAACCAGCTCATCACTTTGCACGGTCTGGTGATGGTGTTCGGGTTTGCCATGCCGGTGGCCACCGGTCTGGCCAATTACATGCTGCCCATGGTCATCGGTGCACCCGACATGGCCTTGCCGCGCCTGAACAACTGGGGTTTTTGGATCTTGCCGCCGGCGGCGATCATGCTGACCTTACCATTCTTTCTGGGTATTTTTGGTGTGGGACCGGGTGCGGTCGACACCGGCTGGACCTTGTATGCGCCGCTGTCGATCCAGAGCGGCTGGGGCATGGACTTTGCCATCTTTGCCATTCACATGCTCGGTGTGTCGTCCATTCTGGGCTCCATCAACGTGATTGTGACCATTGTCAACATGCGCGCACCCGGCATGACGCTGATGAAAATGCCGCTGTTTGCCCATGGCTTTCTGATGACGGCGGTGCTGTTGATCACCATCATGCCGGTGTTTGCCGGTGGCGTGACCATGGTGCTGATGGACCGCCACTTTGGCACCCATTTCTTCAATGCCGCCGGTGGTGGCGACCCGGTGTTGTGGCAACACATCTTCTGGTTCATGGGTCACCCCGAGGTGTATGTGCTGCTGCTGCCCATTGCCGGCGCCATTCCGCACGTGTTGTCAGCCTTCACCCGCAAACCCACCTATGGCTACAAGGCGCAGGTGTATGCGTTCTGGGCCATCGCAGGCCTGGGCGTGATCGTCTGGGCGCACCACATGTTCACCAGCGGCATGTCGATTGGCAGCCAGATTTACTTCATGTACATCACCATGGCAATCTCGTTCCCGCTGGCTGTGCTGTTTTTCTGCTGGATTGCCTCGGTCTGGAAAGGCTCCATGACCTTTGAGACGCCGATGCTGTTTGCATTGGGTTTTCTGGTGCTGTTTGGCTGGGGTGGCTTGACCGGGCTGGCGCTGTCTGACGCCGCGGCTGACCCACAGTACCACAACGCCTACTTTCTGGTGGCTCACTTTCATTACGCGTTTTACCCCTCTGCCGTGATGGGGGCCATGGCCGCCATTTATTACTGGCTGCCCAAGTGGACCGGCCACATGCTGGATGAATCCCTGGGCAAGTGGCATTTTTGGGTGGCGGTGATTGGTTTCAACATCACCTTCATTCCGCAGTTTTTTGTCGGACTGGCCGGCATGCCACGCCGTATCCCTGACTACCCGCTGATGTTTGCCGAGTGGAACATGATCTCAAGTGTGGGGGCTTTTATTCTGGGCGCCTCGCATCTGATCTTTGTTTACAACGTCATCAAAAATATCCGCGGTGGCCCTAAAGCGGAAGCCAAGGCTTGGGAAGGTGCCGAGGGTTTGGAGTGGACCGTGCCGTCTCCAGCACCTTACCACACCTTTGAGACGCCTCCTGAAATCAAGTAGCTGGCCGCTTGTTATGAGTTTGCCCGAGTCCTCCAAACCCGATTTTGACCCGCAAGAGTGGGACAAACGCAAGGCCGCGAATATTCGCCTGGGCCTGGTCGTTGGGCTGATCGTCGTGCTGATGTTTCTGGGTGCGCTGTGGAAATACCGTCCGCTATGACAACCCTGACCGCCGCGCAAGAGCGTCAGAACAACAATCAGCGTCTGGCTTTGCGCCTGGGACTGGTGGCGCTGTTTTTTGTCGGGTTTGGCTTTGCCATGGTGCCCCTTTACGATGCCTTTTGCCAGTGGACCGGTTTGAATGGCAAAACCAACAGCGCTCCCTTGGCGGCAGACCAGAATACCCAGGTCGATCTGACACGCTCCGTCAAGGTCGAGTTTTTAAGCCACACCATGCCGGGTGTGGGCCTGCAGTTCAAGGCCGAGCAGTTTTCGATGCGGGTGCACCCGGGTGAAATCACGCACATCAATTACACCGTCAAAAACACCAGTGGTCGGGTTTTTGTGGGGCAGGCCGTGCCCAGCGTCACGCCTGCGGCAGCCACGCAATATTTTGAAAAGCTTGAGTGTTTTTGCTTTGCCCAGCAGACGTTTCAACCAGGCGAGTCGCGCAGCATGCCGGTGGTGTTTGTGGTCAATCCCAAGATGGATCGCGATCTGGGCACAGTGACGCTCTCTTACACATTTTTTGAAGCCCCCAAGGCCAATTGATCCAGAAAGAAACAACCATGACGCAAGCTTCATCACCTGCTGCCCGGGGTCACTACTTTGTTCCAGCGGCCAGTCGTTACTCCACCTACCTGTCGGTGGGCGTGTTTCTGACGGCACTGGGCTTTATCTTTCGCATCAATGGTACGCCGGCCGGCATCTGGAGCATGCTGGTAGGTGCTGCGCTGATTTTGTATGTGGTGACGGGCTGGTTTGGCGAACTCATCAGCGAGAACCTTCGCTTTTTTCGGAAGTGATGTTTTTTGCCTGTTTTTTTGGTGCACTGTATTACATCCGCCGCATTTCATTGCCCGAACTCAGTGGTTATGACGCGTTGTTTACGCCGTATGAAAAATTCACCAGCGCCTGGCCCAGTGCCGGTCCACTGGGTGACCCGTTTTCTCCGATGCACGCCTGGGGTATTCCTGCCATCAACACCATGTTGCTGCTGACATCAGGTGCCACGCTGACCTGGGCGCACTGGGGTCTGATCAAGGGTAAGCGTAGCCAGCTCAACTGGGGCTTGGCCCTGACGGTGCTGCTGGGTTCGACCTTCATGGGTTTTCAGGTCTATGAATACGCCCACGCCTATTCCGAGATGGGGTTGACGCTGGGTGCCGGCGTTTACGGAGCCACGTTCTACATCCTGACCGGTTTTCACGGCTTTCACGTGACGCTGGGCACCATCATGCTGATGGTCATGCTGGGTCGGGGTTTGAAAGGTCACTTTTCAGAACACAATCACTTTGCTTTTGAAGCCGTGGCCTGGTACTGGCACTTTGTTGACGTGGTGTGGCTGATTCTGTTCGTGTTTGTGTATATTCTTTAAAGCAATCGGCGGCTCTTCAGCCGCGGCCAGGAATCAGTCCAAAGTACAAACTTGCCAGTAGCGTTACAAACAGCCCGATCGACAGCCCGATACGGATGGTCAGGGCTTGCACCACACGCTTGCGTTTGCTGGCATCGTCATTTTTGAACAACAAAGCCAGTGCACTGAACAGGCTCACCAGAATCATGGCCAGCGTCAACAGAATCAGTATTTTTGCCAGCATCG
This sequence comes from Rhodoferax sp., assembly GCA_020048795.1. Taxonomy (GTDB): domain Bacteria; phylum Pseudomonadota; class Gammaproteobacteria; order Burkholderiales; family Burkholderiaceae_C; genus Rhodoferax. Next base: position 9,044 of record JAIFMA010000064.1, on the reverse strand, counting down.
CCGTCTTTCTACAGAGTTTTTCGCCATTATCCGGGAACGCCCGGGCCCGCGCTTGACAGACAATGCAGGCCCCCTGCTTTTCATCATTTACCCATGCGCCCTTTGCGTTTTCAGTTCAAGTTGCTTCCTTTGCTGGGCGTGCTGACCGGCTTGGTGCTTTTTGTCTACCTGGGCCTATGGCAATCCGGCAAGGGCGACCGGCTACAGGCTGAATTGGCTCAGCGCGCGGCTCGCCATCAACTGGGTGCGGTGCCGGTGGGCGCTGCGTTGGTGGACGCTCAACAATTGCGCGATGCGCCGATTGTTGTGATCGGCGAATTCGAGCCACAGCAGCAGTTCTTTTTGGACAACCGTCAGCACAACGGGCAGCCGGGTGTGCATGTGATGACTCCGCTCAAGATAGAAGGCAGTGCCACCCGTATCCTGGTCAATCGCGGTTGGATCAGCTGGACAACGCAGGGCCGTGCTGTGCTGCCCGTGGTGGCGACACCAGCCGGACGGGTACAGATCACCGGTCTGGCCTTTGTGCCGTCAGACAAAAAATTCTTTCTGATGCCAGAGCATGCACAGGTCGCTGCGCAGCTGTGGTCACGCCTGGACATGGCGCGTGCCGCCAGCCAACTCCAGCAGCCACTGCAGCCGGTGGTGTTGCTGCAGACCAGCGCTGCAGACGGGGATCGACTGGTGCGACGCTGGGACCCGCCTGAAGACCGCGTCGGGATGCACCGTGGCTACGCGTTTCAGTGGTTTGGCATGGCCGCCGCGTTGATCATCTTCTACCTGGTGGCGAGCGTGCGCAAAAGGCATCCAGCATGAGCCAGCCAACCACCGATGAGTTACTGGACCTGACGGTGGTCTCGTTGCCCAGTCCGGGTGATGCGCTGGCACCTGAGCTGGCCCGTAGTCGGCTCAAGCTGCTGGCCATTGTGCTGGTGTGTTCGCTGCCGGTCATACTGTCATATCTGGCGTTTTATGGACTGCGACCTCAGGGCACAACGGCGGTGGGTGAGTTCATCACGCCGGCCCGTGCCCTGCCAGCCGCCGTTGCCACCCGGCTGGACGGCACACCCCTGGTGCTCTCGGGCCTCAAGGCGCAATGGCTATTGGTGAAGGTCGATGGCGGTGCCTGTGTGCAGGACTGTCAGAAACAGTTGCTGTTGCTGCGCCAGCTGCGCTTGATGCTCGGCAAAGACATGGAACGGGTCGACTGGGTCTGGCTGATCAATGACCAGGCCGGTGTCGATGCCACGTTGCGTCAGGGCCTGGAGAAAGACCATGCCACCGTCGCACGGGTTGAATCCGGCGCGTTGCAAAATTGGCTGGCCGTGCCCCAGGGTAAGTCGTTGCATAACTATATTTTTGTAGTTGACCCCATGGGCAACGCCATGATGCGCCTGCCTGCAGTGTTTGACAGCGCGGGTGCCAACCGAGCCAAGCGTGACATGGAACACCTGTTGCGTGCCTCCGTGTCCTGGGACTCGCCCGGGCGACCGTAGCATGGCTGCCTGACATCTGAACGGCCTACATGAGTTTGCAACTGCTCCAGCACACCTCAAGCTACGATCTGGCACCATTGGCCAGTTTGCTGCTGGTCGGCGCGTTGCTGGCGCTGGGGCCGGTGCTGTGGGTCTGGCTGCGCCATCGGCACGGCACGCCGCTCAAACGGATTCAGGCCTTGCGGCTGTTCACCCTTTTTCTGACCTTTGATCTGGTGCTTTTTGGCGCTTTTACCCGATTGACTGATTCCGGGCTAGGTTGCCCCGACTGGCCGGGCTGTTATGGCAACACCTCGCCCCTGGGTGCGGGTCAGCAGATTGCTGCGGCACAAACCCTGTTGCCCGACGGTCCAGTCACCTTGCCCAAAGCCTGGATCGAGATGCTGCATCGTTATATGGCCACCGGCGTTGGCGCGCTGATTCTCCTGCTCACGGCAGTCAGCTGGCGCGACTGGTTGCACCAGCGCAAGCAAGCTGGCGCTACCGAGCTGCCCTGGCCCTGGCTCACAAGTTTGACCCTGGTGTGGGTTTGCGTGCAAGGCGCTTTTGGGGCGCTGACGGTGACCATGAAATTGTTCCCAGCCATCGTGACCCTGCATTTGTTGGGCGCGCTGGCGTTATTGATGATGTTGTGTTACCCGCTATCACACGCCGCTGGTTGGTCTGGTCGCTCACCTTGCTGTTGTTGCAGATCATGTTGGGAGGTTGGGTCAGTGCCAACTATGCCGTACTGGCCTGCGCAGATTTTCCAACCTGCCAAGGCAGTTGGTGGCCGGATATGAATTTTTCCCAAGGTTTCGAAGTCTGGCGCGGCCTGGGCCTGACGGCCGACGGTGAGCCTGTCAGCTTTGCTGCACTGACAGCGATTCATTATGTGCATCGCCTGGTCGCCTATGGGCTGCTCTGCCTGTTGATGGTGTTGGCCTGGCAGTTGAACCGTAGCAGAGTCTGGCGGCTTGCCTCGCGCGTGTTGGCTGTACTGATTGGCCTACAGTTGGTCACGGGTCTGGCCAATGTGGTGCTGGGCTGGCCGCTGCTGGCCGCTTTGCTGCACACCGGGGGTGCCGCTGCCTTGCTGCTTACGCTCACCTGGGTGGTTGCCAGTGCCGTGCCAATGTCGGGGCCCAAAGCATGAGCACCCCTACGCGGCCACTCAACTCGACGTTGTCAGTGTTGGCACAGTTTTATGCGCTGACAAAACCTCGTGTCATTCAACTGATTGTGTTTTGTGCCCTGATTGGCATGGTGCTGGCGGTGCCGGGCCTGCCGTCGGGGCATCAGGCCGGTGTGGCCTTGGCCGCCTGCCTGGGTATCTGGCTGGTGGCCGGTGCTGCGGCCGCTTTCAACTGCATCATCGAAAAAAACATCGATGCCAAGATGAAGCGCACCGCCTGGCGGCCCACCGCCCTGTTTGCCGCCACCCTGTGCGCGCTGGGCTCGGCCTTGCTCTATCTGGTGGTCAACCCGCTGACCATGTGGCTGACTTTTGCTACCTTCATTGGTTATGCGGTAATCTATACAGTGATCTTAAAACCCCTGACCCCGCAAAACATTGTGATCGGTGGTGCCTCGGGAGCCATGCCGCCGGTGCTGGGCTGGGCTGCTATGGTGGGCCAAGTCGGCCCTGAGGCGATGATCCTGTTTTTGATCATTTTTTTGTGGACACCGCCCCACTTCTGGGCGCTGGCACTCTACCGGGTGGAAGACTACCGCAAGTCCGGCCTGCCGATGCTGCCGGTGACCCATGGCAACCAATTCACCCGGCTGATGGTGCTGTTGTACACCACCCTCTTGCTTGCAGCCTGTATGCTGCCTTTCATCTACGGTATGAGCTCGTGGTTGTATCTGGGCGTGGCGCTGGTGCTAAGTGCTGGTTTTTGCCTGCATGGCTGGTGGCTGTGGCGTGATTACTCCGACCTGCTGGCGCGCAAGACATTCCGGTTTTCGCTGATTCACCTGAGCGCGCTATTTGCCGCTTTGCTGCTCGACCACTACCTGCTGAACTGACCTGCTGGTTGCGCATGCGCTGGTGTCCAAGTCTGACAAAACAGCCGCCCACATGCTGCCATAGCCATGATGGCTGACACGATAGCGGCGTATGTTTTGAACTTTGTTGATCGAGCAGTGGCTCCGCAATTTGGCGATGAGTCGGCTGGTGCGGTGGATGCGCCGTTTCACCACGGCCGCATCTTTGGGCTTTGAGTCAAAGAGCTTGTTTTGCAGGTGGTGATGGCGAAACCCGTTTAGCCCACACTCGCCGCTCAAAAATGCCTTGAACAATGCGATGTTTTGCGCAGTCATCGGATTGAACGCTGCCACACGATGTACATCCTTGCTCTGAGACCGTTCAAGCGATCGAGTTCCTCGATCGCTGCGCCTTTGAAGAGGAGAGTATTGGCCATGGCAGCCGATCTACGCTGCATCAGGTGTTAACAGTGGCTCATTTCGATAGTCCTGGCATATCCAGATTCACATGACCTCAACTTCTCGAATCGCCCGGTGCGGACTCGCATGCCAGGTGGTGTGGCAGGGGCATCTTCCATTGCGGGGGGACCCCCTAAGCCGATCTATGGCTGAAATTCGTTTCACTATCGTAGCCGATATTTCTATTTAGTGCTACTTCAAATTCCATCCATTTTGTGCTTTTACGCATGCTGATCAGGAAGTCTGAACTGCACATTCAGGCGCAATGAGTCACTGTTTTGCAGCGCCAGGCCTTGGTCGGTTGGTTGTGCGGACCCGGCAGCACTGTAACGCTGCTGTTGGGTGAGACGGATGCTGGCAATGTCGCCCTGCGCTGTTTTGATGGACAGGTCAAAAGACGCGTTCCGATCAACGCTGACTGACTGGTAGAGGGTACTGGTGCCCTGAAGTCGTCCGCTGGATGTGTAAACGTCTTCAGTGCTTTTTGGTGCTGGGCCAGGACTATAAGTGGTGCGGTCTTGCTGGGGTCGAGCCGCGCGGGTCAACGCGTTGCCGGGCTCCCAACTCGCAGGCCTTGCCACCACCGGCTGAATCGCCCATCGGACCTCCCAAGGCGTTGCGTAGTGTGTTTGGCGCGACAGAGATCAAGTTTGCCAGCATGGTAGGGCCTTTTAAAACACCCTGCCCCCTATCGGTTGCCAACCAGGCCGCCTTGAGGTGAATTTGACGGCCAGGGGCTACCTGCCCCACGAGTCTTTCAGGCCCACCGCCAGGTTAAACACCGGTTTGCCCTGCGAATGATCGACCCGATCGGCCACAAAGTAGCCGTGCCGCTCAAACTGAAACTTGTCGTCGGGTTGGGCCATTGCCAGCGAGGGCTCGACGATGGCGGTGGTCACTTTCAGGCTGTCAGGATTGAGGCTCTCAAGAAAGTCCTTGCCGCCGACATCAGGCTGGGGGTCCAGGAACAGACGGTCGTACAGGCGCACCTGCGCTGGCACACCGTCATCTGCACCGACCCAGGTGATCACGCCTTTGACCTTGATGCGGTCGCTCCCGGGTGTCCCGCTCTTGGTATCTTTTATGACTGTAGCCCTTATGGCTATTGCGCTGCCAGCTTCGTCTTTGATAGCGTCTGTGCATTCGATCACGTGGCCGTATTTGAGGCGCACCCGGTTGCCTGGGAACAATCTGAAGAAGCCCTTGCTCGGCACTTCCATGAAGTCGCTGCGCTCGATCCAGACCTCCTGGCCCATCTTGAAGTGGCGTTTGCCCAGTTCGGGGTGGTGTGGATGGACCGGGGCGCTACAGTCGTCCAGGATGCCCTGGCCCATCACCTCATGCCAGTTGGTCAGAATCAGTTTCACCGGGTCGAGCACAGCCATGGCGCGTGGCGCCGACACGTCAAGGTCTTCACGCAGGCAGCCCTCCAGGGTGGCATAGTCAATCCAGCTGTCGCTTTTGGTGACACCGATGCGCTCGGCAAAGGTTTGCAGCGCAGCCGGCGTATAGCCACGGCGACGCAGGCCCACGATGGTTGGCATGCGGGGATCGTCCCAGCCGTTGACCTTGTTCTCGGTGACCAACTGGGCCAGCCGGCGTTTGCTGGTGATCACATAGGTGAGGTTCAGTCGGGCGAACTCATATTGGCGCGGCGGCGGGTCGGCTAGCAGGCCGCCTTCAATCAGGCGTGCCATCAGCCAGTCGTAAAACGGACGCTGGTCTTCAAATTCGAGCGTGCAGATACTGTGCGTGATCTGCTCCAGCGCGTCCTCGATCGGGTGGGCGAAGGTGTACATCGGGTAGATGCACCATTTGTCGCCAGTGTTGTGGTGGGTGGCACGGCGTATGCGGTAGATGGCCGGGTCGCGCATGTTGATGTTGGGGCTGGCCATGTCAATTTTTGAGCGCAACACCATGGCACCGTCGGCGTGCTGGCCATCGCGCATTTCGCGAAAACGTGCCAGGTTTTCAGCCGGGCTGCGGCTGCGGTAGGGGCTATCGACACCGGGCTTGCCAAAGTCGCCTCGGTTGGCGCGCATTTGATCGGGGGTTTGCTCGTCCACGTAGGCGTTGCCGGATTCAATCAAATACTCGGCAGCGCGGTACATCAAATCAAAATAGTCGCTGGCCTGAAACAGATGGCTCTGGCCATTGACCTGCCAGTCAAAGCCCAGCCATTGCACCGCGTCCAGAATGCTGTTGACGTATTCGGTGTCTTCTTTTTCGGGGTTGGTGTCATCAAAGCGCATGTGGCAGACACCACCGTAGTCGCGCGCCAAACCAAAATTCAGACAAATGCTTTTGGCATGACCTACGTGCAGGTAGCCGTTGGGCTCGGGCGGAAAACGGGTGCGGATTTTGGCCGGGTCAGGTGCGCCAGCAGCGTGGTGGGCTGCGTCTCCGGGTGTGCCGGCCCAGTGGCGCTGGGCGTAAGTCCCCTGGCTCAGATCGTTTTCAATGATCTGGCGTAGGAAATTGCTGGATTTGACGATGTCTGCGGCGGCCACCGAAGCGGCAGGCATATTGTGGTGTGGGGTAGGGTGGCTCATGCGCCTGATTTTAGTGGGCTCACCGGGCTGGGTATTGACCGGTTGTCGCTATGATTTGTGCCTTGCCCAGCGTTCGGCTATTTCGGAGTCCACCATGTCTGAAATCTCAATCTCCCCCGGCGACCCGGCCGGCCCTGATGGAAGGCGGGTGTCTTTGGGTCAGGCCGACTTGCAAGCCGCCGCGCAGGATGGACTGATTACCCGGCAACAGGCGCACATGCTGTGGCTGCGCTGGCGCGAGATGGACTCATCGGGTCAGCCCGGCGCAGCGTCAGCCCGAGTTGCTGCGGCAGGCGTGCCCGCTGGCCCACGCTTCAGTTTCACCAACACCCTGTATTACTTTGGCGGCATGATCGCCATTGGCGCCATGTCGCTGTTCATGACGCTGGGCTGGCAGACTTTTGGCGCCTGGGGCCTGGCCACCATCAGCGCCGGTTATCTGCTGGCGTGTTTGAAGGTTGCCGATCATCTGAAGCAGCACCGTCTGGCGGTGCCAGCGGGCATTCTGGCCACGCTGGCGGTGGTGCTGGTGCCGCTGTTGGTGTGGTGTGTGCAACACGGCCTGGGTTGGTGGCCTCCGGGCGGTTTGAGCAGCTATTCGGCCTATCACACTCACATCAACTGGCGCTGGCTGACGCTCGAATTGGCCACGCTGGCCGCTGGGGTGGTGATGCTGTGGCGCTACCGTCTGCCCTTCATGGTGATGCCGATTGCCGTGACGCTGTGGTACATGAACATGGACGTTGCGCACGCGCTGTGGACGGAGGCCGGCCATTGGGACTGGAAGTTGATTCGTGACGTGTCGCTGGTGTTTGGCATCGCTACCGTGTTTATCGCCCTGTGGGTGGATGTGCGTTGCCGCCGGGCCCGTGAGGCCGAGTGGCACCAGGACTATGCTTTCTGGCTGTACCTGTTTGGCACACTGATGTTCTGGGGAGGGCTAAGTCTGCGCGACTCAGAATCGGAACTGGGCAAGGCGCTGTATTGCCTGATCAACCTGGTCCTGGTGTTTGTCGGGGCTGCCATTGGGCGGCGCGTGTTTACCGTTTTTGGTGGCCTGGGCGTGGCGATTTACCTGGGCTATCTGTCACACAAGGTGTTTGGTGACAGTTTGCTGTTTCCGTTTGTGCTGACCCTGCTGGGTCTGGGGGTGGTCGGGTTGGGCATCTGGTGGCAGCGCCATGAGACACGCATCAACCGTTTTCTGACGGCCTTGCTGCCGGGTGGATGGTGCCCGCCACCCGAGCAGTACTAGAAGCCCGTCGGACTGATGACATCGATAGCGATTCGCAGCCAATGTTCCACAAGTCGGACCGGCTCCTAGGCCAACAATGTCTCGGTAAACGCATGGATGGCTTTGACATCAGGGGGCAACACGGTGTAGGGCAGTTTTTCGCGGTCGAGAATTTCGCGCAGACCCTGATCGACTTCGCGTGCCTGTTCTTCGTCCTGAAAGCGTCCGCTACGCACATATTTCTTGTCGCCACGCTCGACCAGAATGTTGATGTTGTCGTTTTGCCGGTACCACTCCAGAATCTGCTCGCGGGTCTTGGCCACATCGCAGATGTTGTCGGAGTAGTTTTCGTTGTAAAAAAGCACTTGTGGCAACGAACATTCGGTGATCAGGAAGTGCACTTGCCCATCAATCAGATTGAGCATCTCGAACTGGCGCTGGGCAATGAAATACTGGTTTTTCAGCACTTCAAAATTTTGTTGCCAGACCAGCGACTTGGCGTAGTCGGGGATGGTTTCCACGGTTTTGCCGTGCAGGCTGAGATACAGCACGATGGCTGCCGAAAACAGCGATTTGTCACTGCCCGGGCCGCCGATGATGTTGATGACCTTGGTAGGGTACAGCCGCATCTTGGTCTCTGGCAAATGGTTGATGACGTTGGTGTAACGAATGCTCATGGTGGTTGACCGATTGAAATGAAGTAGCGGCACGCATCGTGTGCCAAAACTGGCGATTTTGCAAGCCTTCTGTCATCGCTGACGTTTTCCTAGACCGCTTGCTCTAGGGAAACACGCCAGATTAAGGTGCTGTCACTAGGATGAATCGCGAAAATTCGGCCAGCGCCAAACGCAATTATTTTTCAGGAGTACTTTATGTCAGTCAACAACCTCACCGCCGTCACCCAGGAACTCATTGAGTCTTATGGCAACACGGCCAAGAACATCATCAATGCCTACCGCGTTGGCAACAAGCGCGCCATTGGCTATTGCGATCAAAGCTGGGCGGCAGCTGTCAAGAAAGCCGGCAGCCGTCTGAGTGTTGATGCGCGTGGCAATGCCTTGGCCGCGGAGAAGAAAGTCACCGGGCTGTATTTCCGTGGCGTGGAATTCACCTCTGACGGCGCTGATCTGGCGGTCAACAAGGCCGTCAAACTGGCGGGCAAGGGTGTGGTACAGGTTGCCGCCAACGCCACCCGCTTCGAAAAAGCCACAGGTGTCAAGCTGCAACCCCTTGCTGTGGCCGCCGTACCGGTTGCCAAGGTCGCCACCAAGGTGGCCTCCGGACTTGAAGCCCGGTGCTGCGCCCTGGCCAACCGGATCGCTGGTCAGAAAGCCAAGG